>DATDOJ010000019.1:0-11841 GCA_035293345.1 Bacteroidia bacterium | reverse complement strand
GGATTTACCGTTGTGCGCGCTCCAAGCCAGAGCACATCAATCTTTGCGGCAAGCGCGTCTTCAACATGTTTCGGACTTGCAACTTCAACACAAACAGGAAGTGATGATGCAACTCCTGCATCTTTCAGCCATCGTAATCCTTCACGCCCTATTCCCTGGAATGTATCAGGGCGTGTGCGTGGTTTCCATATTCCTCCGCGAAGCATTTGCACACCATGTTGCTTCAGGAGTAATGCTGTCTGCTTCACCTGCTCGGGTGTTTCAACGCTGCATGGTCCGGCAATTATGAGAGGATGCGAAAAATTAAAACCCCAATCAGAAAGCGGGAGAAAATTTGTTGTTGAATTCATTGCGGCAAAGATATTATACTGACGGAAATCAGCATTCACATCAAACATCCAGTTCTTATCTTTGCCGCACTTTTTACAAAAACACTTGCCCGAAATTTCTTTTGATAATACAGAAGTCGCCTTTGCCGACAAGACAACTGCCGAATTGCACAGGGCACTATGGCTTTTTCGTTTCATTGGTAATACTTCATTGGTAAAATTTTCTGCTCCGTTTGTCACGACTGCTTTGCGAACCGGGTTACCGTTGAAGCGTCTTGTGCGCAACACTGTATTCCGTCATTTCTGCGGTGGCGAACATATTAATGACTGCGAATCAGCCATTGGCAAACTCTGGAAGTCGCACATCGGAACCATTCTCGATTATTCTGTTGAAGGCCAGCAGAAGGAAAGTGACTTTGACAACACCTGCAACGAAATTCTGCTCATCATAGACAAAGCATCGCGTGATGAAAGGATTCCGTTTTCCGTTTTTAAGACAACAGGAATTGCTCGGCTTGAATTGCTGGAAAAAGTTTCTTCAGGAAATATATTATCTCATGATGAACAAAATGAATTCAACAGGATAAAGGAACGCGTGGAAAAAATATGTTCGCGTGCTTATGAAAATAAAGTTCCAGTATTTTTTGATGCCGAAGAATCATGGATTCAGAATTGCATTGACGCAATGGCGGATGAAATGATGTTTCGATTTAACAAAGAGAAAGCGATTGTTTACAACACCGTTCAGCTTTACCGCACTGACCGGGTGGGTTATCTTTCAAAGATGATTGAGCATGCACGCTCAAACGGATACATAGCTGCATACAAACTTGTTCGCGGTGCCTATCATGAACAGGAAACGCTTCGTGCAGTGGAGAAGGGCTACGCAATACCTGTCTTCGGAAAAAAATATGAAACCGACAGCGCATACAATCAGGCGCAGGAGATTTGTATTGAGGGCAATCATGTTTCGCTTTGTTCGGGAACACATAATGAAAAAAGCTGTGCACTGCTTGTCGGGCTGATGCAGAAAAAAAATATCCCGGTCAATGACAAACGCATCTGGTTTTCGCAACTCTACGGCATGAGCGACCACATCAGTTATAATCTTTCCAAAGCAGGTTATAATGTTGCCAAATATGTGCCGTATGGAAAAGTGGAAGCAGTACTTCCCTATCTGATTCGCAGGGCGCAGGAAAATAAATCCGTTGCCGGACAAAGCAGCAGGGAGCTGTCGCTGATAATGACGGAATTGAAACGCAGAAAAAATTTCAGAGCTTAGCACTCGCTCCTGCAACAAAATCTTTCAGGTAAAACGGCTCAAAGTACGCAGCATCTTCAAACTTCTTCTCATTAAATAATTTCTCAGAAAGAGAAATCATTGAAGAGGCGGAAGCAAAAACATCTTCGATAAAAATCGTATTGGGATGATTGATTATGGATTTGCATTTTGCTGCTCCGCTGCCAAAAAAATAAATGGTGTTTGAGTCAAGAAGATTTCGAAAAGAACTTTCCTCAATAATTTTTGCTGAGGTCGCTTCAACTTCATTCAACTCCGAATCATAGACAGCACAGTAAACTTCCATTCGTCTTGCATCGAGTATAGGGCAGAAGATAATTGAAAATTGAAAATTGAAAATTGAAAATTTATTTATCAAACCAAGAGTGAGTGCCTGTAACGTGGGAACAGCAATGAGCGGTTTGTCTAGTGCGAAGCATAAACCTTTAGCCGTTGAGACCCCTATTCGCAAGCCGGTGTAGGATCCGGGTCCTTTACTCACAGATATCGCATCGAGAGCGTTCAAAGAAGTTCCGGCTTCTTTAATTACTTCGTCAATAAATACAGTGATGTTTTCAGAATGTGCGAAGCCGCTGTGTGACTCGCGTATGGAAATTAATTTTCCTTCACTCGCTAATGCAACAGAACAAACTTCGGTTGCGGTTTCTATGTTGAGGATTAAAGGCAAAGGATTCGGAAATAAAAAAAGTCGCCACAGATTTCACAGATTAATTTCTAATTTCACTTCTTCTCTTCTCCTTCAAACAACTGTTCCTTCTTCACCACTTCCACTGCGCTGCCTTCTTTTAGTGTGCGCGATAAAGCATTGTAAGGCGCAACAACAACTTTATCGCTGTCGCTCACCCCGCTGATGATTTCCATGTAGTTCAAATCCTGTATTCCGATTTTCACTGTCTTCAGTTTTGCTTTTCCATTTTCAATTACGAACACACACTCTGTTTTGTTTTTATTTTTTGTCGTATCCGTTTTCGTTTCCTGAGCCACTTCACCATTGTCGTCTTTATCAACTTCTTTCTCCTTCTTCTTATCCTTTTTCTTATCAAATGATTTATTCTCCGTTGTGTCGCGTGTGGTGACTGTCTGGATGGGAACAGATAAAACTTTAGTTACACGTTTGGTCTGAATCTCCACCGTTGCCGACATGCCCGGGAAGAAAACCGGCTTGGTGGAATTGTCTTTCCCGATTAGATCACTGTATGATTCTTTCAGTATTCGCATGCGCACGGTGAAGTTCGTCACCTGGTCTGCGCTGGCACCGATGGTATTTGCTGTGTTGGCAACTTCCGTTACAAGTCCTTTGAATTTCCTGTCGGGATATGCATCCACATCAATGATTGCCGTGTCATTCATGTTCACACGCACGATGTCATTTTCATTTACGTTCACATTCACCTGCATTTCGTTGAGGTTGCTCAGCGACATTATTTCCGTTCCTGCAAACTGTGATGTTCCCACAACGCGCTCTCCTTTTCGGCTGTTTAATTTTGAAATGATTGCATCGGCAGGAGCAAGAATGGTTGTCTTAAGCAACTGGTCGCGCGATTCTTTCAGAGCCGCTTCTGAGCTTGTCACATTATACTCTGCACTTTTCACATTCTGAACCGCTGCTTCATTTTCTCCTTTGGCGACTTCATAACCCGACTCGATGTTTTCAAACTCAGCATTGGAAATTAATTTCTTCTCGAACAATTTTTTATTCCTGTTGTAATTTATTTCCGCTTTCTCTAACTGCGACTTCGCCTGGTTTAAACGCGCCTTCGCACTCAGTAATTGAGAGCGAGCTGTATTCACCGCAGCGTTGGCACGTTCAAGAAGCGATTCATAAATCTCCGGTTTGATTTTGGCGAGCAGTTGTCCTTTCGTCACTCTGTCTCCTACTTTGACAGGCAGTTCCACAATTTCACCTGAAACATCCGGAGAAATTTTCACTTCCGTTTCCGGTTCAATCTTTCCGCTTGCCGTAACGGTTTCAATGATGTTGCGCTTTTTAACTTTTTCCACAGCAACTTTTATTGCATCTCCTTTGCCGAACCATCCGGCTGCTTTGCCAATGACGACAAAAACAATGAGTGCTACTGTAATAATTAACAGCCAACGAAGAAGTTTGTTCTTTGGTAACATAGTTTTGAGTTTATAAAATAATGGAACGCTGATGACACGGAAAGAACGGATTTAAACTGATATAATCAGCGGGCATCAGTGTTTTCAGCGTCATCCGCGTTCTATTTTATTTAGAATGTTAAAGGTTTACCCATGTAGAAATCCAGAATCTTGAGTTTGAATATCAAATCATATTTCGCCTGCAATAAGTCCGACTGTGACTTGGTGAAATTATTTTTTGAAACCAGGAAGTCAAACGAATTCAACATTCCCAAATCAAATTTTTGCTTGTTGAAATCAAATGACTCACTCAATGCATCGGCACTTTTCCGTGCAGCGCTGAAACGGTTGTTGGCAGACGCAACATCATTCACCGCTTGCTGAACACTTTTGAAAAGTGATTTGCGTGTTGATTCGTCATTCAACTGTGCCTGGCGTAAATAAATTTTCGCACGCCTTATTCCCGACCTTGTTTGCAAGCCGTTGAAAAGAGGAATGACAAGATTTAATCCAACCGACTTGCTCAGGTTCTCATCGAGCTGGTCGCTGAAGGGAGTTTTTTCATAAGCCGGGATATAATCAAGAGTGTAAACCGGTTCCAATGATTGTGTAAAGCCAAATAATGTTGTGTCATAGGCAAGAGATGTAACACGCTCGCGCGAAGAAGAATAAGCAGAACTTATAGACCCGCTCAATGTCAACCGCGGATAGGATGCACCGCGCGCAATGGACAATCCTTTGCTCGCACTTTCAACTTTGTATTCCGAACTTCTAATGTCCGGCTGTGTTTTTAATGCCGTCTCATATATAAAAGAAACATTCAGCGAAGAATAATCTACAAGCGGAGCAGGAAATGAAAGAGTGTCAACAGAAAAACCGGTGACAGTTGTGAGTTCCAGAAGCTGTGCAAGAGAAAGAACGGCTGCATCATACTGCGATTGTGCATTCACCAAACGCAATTCATCGGTGGCAAACTGCGCTTCCATGTCGAGAAAGCTTCCGCGGGATGCCGCTCCGACATTTTCCATTTCTTTCAACCGGTCGCGCTGAACTTTGCTTGCCTCAACCTGCTCTTTTGCCTGGTTCAATAAATCACGATTATATAAAACCTGCAAATAGAACGTAACCACGTTGAGTGAAATATCATTCCTGATTTTTTCCAAATCAAACTTTGCAGAAAGATAGTTGAGCTTGCTTTGTTTCAACGAATTCTGCAACTGAAATCCTTCAAAGATGGCGAGAGAACTTGTGAGCGAGAAATTACTTGAACGGATTTCATTTGTCGTGAACTGATATGTTGTGGGGTCAACGCTCCGTCCGAAATAATAACTGTGGCTTGCTCCTGAATTGAGCGAAGGAAACATGTTGAAAAGCGATTGGTCTTTGGTGACATCAGCAAGGTCGGTGTTCAGCTCCGCCTGCTTCACTTGTATGTTGTTCTTCAGGGCATGGTCAACACATTCCTGCAGTGTCCACACCTTTTGGGCATTGACTGCGGAAGAAAAAACTACGAATAAGAATGGAAGAAAAACTTTTATACCTCGCATAAATAAATTTTCATTGGGGGGATAAAAGTAAAGGAATAAATAAAATGAGAAAACATAAAGCAAATCTCCATAACGGAAAGGAATACTGCGGCTCGAAAATCTTTTTAATAATTTTTCTGCCTGATGCCGGTGTTGTCAACAACGGTTAATTTTCTTTCAGGCATAAAATCATATTTACGGGTTAAGTGTTCAAGAATTTTGCCGGGCTCATCCGGTTGGTATTCCTTTATCCTGAAATAGATTACTCCCTTTTCAGGTTTAAGATTGTCTCTGAAAATTAATGTTCCGTAACCGGAATCGAAAGTCAGAATAGTTCTCTCTTCTTTATTTGCCAGCTTAATAATCTCGCGGTCTGAAATTCCTTTATAGTCAGCGCCAACGGAAAGAATGTCAAATCCTTTATTCCTTAAATAAGTAACGGATGTAAAAGGGAAATTCTCGTTGGCGAGAAATTTCATAAAGTGAATTATTTAATCTTTGCGTAAAGGATTCCGTCCTCCATGCAATCATGGATGTAGGCAAAAATTGCCTTGAGGTGTTCGGTGGTAAGGCGGGGATGATTTTCAAGAATCATTTTCTCCGTCCATCCCTGCGCCAATAATGAAATAATATGGTCAACGGAAAGCCGTGTTCCTTTTACAGTCGGCTTTCCTAAAAGAACATCTTTATCGGAAGTGATATAATCCTGCCATTTCATTCGTAAATATTTTGAAGCAAAGATAACATAACAGGAAAATGAAGATGAAGAATAAACTTTTCACTCACCCCGCCATAATGGAAATCATATCGCTGTCCGCGCCTCTGCCCGCTGTGTTGAAAGCGAATTTCTTTATGTAATATTTTGTTGCAGGAACTAAGTTGGAATGTTTCGCCTTGCGCTTTGAGCCGATGTGAATGATGATTTGTGCATTGCCCGGGTTAATGAGCATCTCCTCCCCGCGGACTGCAACACCGGCATCGGGCGATGTGGAAATCACCGTCACAAATCCTCTTGCATGGGCGAGGCGTTTGCAATTGGAGATGAGCGTTCCCGATTGTTGCGTGCGCGTCATCTTCAAGCCCTCCACTTTTCCGGGCTTGTGCATGAGCGATGGTTTGGTTTTGATGACGGAAAAACCTGCGCTCGTAATAATCTCTGCACTGCCGTTGGCAATTCGTGAAACATAGTCGGCAAGTTTTCTCATCAAATCATCGAGGATTATTTCGGCAGCGTTCTGCGCAGCAGTAGCGGCAACGCCTCCACCCTGCGCCTTGCGGAATTTTATTTCAAGTTTGTCAATTGCCATTGCAATGTCGGCAAGCGAAACATCGGGCGATGAAAAATTTGCATTGCCTATCATTTTGCTCAGCCGGTTGCGGGCAAACTGAATCTTCTCCGGAATGGGAATCCTGATAAAGTTGATTAACACAATTGCTTTTCTCATGGGGTTAATTGTTTTTCTGGTGAAAAAGATAATGTTTTTAAAAAATCCAATCTGATTTTATGCAAAGATAATCAGATTTATTATAAACCGAGTCGGGTTTATACTGAATAAAACATTATTTGTTATAAATAAAGCATTATTTGTTTTAAACAAGATATTATTTATGACAAACCGAGCTCGGTTTATTACAAATAAAATATTATTTTTAATAAACAAGTACTATTTATGACGAGGAAAGCATTATTTATGACAAACCTAGCTCGGTTTGTCACAAAAAAGACATTGTTTTAAACAAACAGAACTATTTCCATTACAGGGAAGACATTATTTGTGATAAACCAAGCTTGGCTTGCCACAAATAAAACATTTTCTGTTGCAAACACAACATGATTTGAAACAAATAAAACATTACCGGAAACAAATAATGTTAAATCCCTGGCGGGGAAAACATTTTCCGTAACGAATGGAACATTAACCGGAGGAAATTATTGCTTGATTATTTTCCGCGAAGTAAAATTTTTGTCCGACTGTGCAGTAACCAGATAAATTCCTGCTGCAAGACCGGAAAGATTAATTGCAGTTGCAGCATCTTTCATTAAAGTTGTCCTGTGAACCACTTCCCCGATGGAAGAAAAGATGGTAATGCTCAACTCTTTTGCCTGATTGTTTTTGATGTTGATGAAATTGTGGAAGGGGTTGGGGGAAATTTCAATAAGAGAAATATCATCACCTGAAATATTTATTATTCCATCAATAAGATTGCAGTTGATTGAAGAATCAGGATAAAGTGTTAGTCCATTTTGTTTAAAGCAAGTAAGAGATGTATTTGGACTTTCAACGCCCGGGCATATTGATTCAAGCAAACCATATAGTGAACCAATTCCTTCAATAAAATAATAGCCGTTGAGCCATGATGGAGTGGTTTCCCACCTTTTACGGAAGGTACCATTTATTAATACCGAGTCCATCGCTATTATAGTGATGACATCTGATGGGCATAGATAAACCAAATATCCTTTTACTGTGTCCCCTACCACTAAATTAAAATCATATAGAAGCTGCTCTACTGTATCATTATTTAATGGCGGCACAAAAAAAACTTTCTTATTAGAAATATCTTGTCTTATGTATCCGGCAGAATAACCGGGATATACACCGCCACTTGAACAACCAGTCATAATGACTGCCGGAACCGATAGTTTATGATAATTATTTCCATTGATAATTGTATCTCCATTGATTGTATATGAATAATATTTTTCAAGGGGGTTTCCGAAGCATCCCCAATACAAATAAATATTCCATGCCGCATTAGAATCCGGAAAAGGATGATAGACAGATGTCTGCGCTTCAACTGAAATGCTGATGATAAATAAAAGGAAGAAGAATATTCTTTTCATTGCAAATTATTCCTTAATTATTTTCCGCGCAGTAAAATTCTTGTCCGATTGTGCAGTAACCAGATAAATTCCTGCTGCAAGACCGGAAAGATTAATTGCAGTTGCCGCATCTTTCATTAAAGTTGTCCTGTGAACCACTTCCCCGATGGAAGAAAAGATGGTAATGCTCAGTTCTTTTGTTTGATTGTTTGTGATGGTGATGAAATTTGTGGCGGGGTTTGGGAAAACCGAAACACTTTCTTTCTCAATCAGATTTATTCCAGTCGGCAGTTCCATGACAGAAACATCATCTACAAAATAATATGCGCCATAGCTCCCTACATTACCTACTTGTGTAACCGTAGTGTTTGCATCATCATTAAAATTACCGATGGTGATATATTGTTCTCCGCCCGCTGCAACAAAAGTTCCCGATATAAGCATCCATGTTGAATCGCTTCCGAGAAGGGTTGTGTTTTCTATCTGAGGTGTAACAGAAATATGCAGCGTGTTTGAAAACGGTCCGGGAACTGCTGTGCTTAAGTAAGCGCCCAATTCATTCACCGCCTGGATGTATCCGTCATTCAAGCTCACATAAAACTCAACGGTGTATTGAACTCCTGCTGTCAACGTTGAAGACAATTGCCCTGTCGCATACTCGCGGTATTCTCCGCTGAAGTTGTAAGCGATGATTCCGAAATATGCTTCTCCGCTGTGAGGCACCTGGTTCACCGGTTGAATACCTGTGCAGTTGGTGTTGTAATAATCCGTGCTTGCAATGCTCGGCTTCGTCCAGTTGTTTATATAAGCACTGCTGAATTGCCCGAAGCCGGGGCAGATGATGTAGTTATCCAGTCCGCCATTCAGCACCAGGTTCTGTGCTGATGAAGAGAAAAAGATAACCGGTGAAAGTAAAAGTGCGGTGAGTAAATTTTTTATCATCAGGAAGTTTTTTTGTGAAGATAAAGGTAGGAAGAAAATTATTACGTTTTACCTTCATTCCTGTGATTAAAACTTAAACTCCAATAGCAAACAGAATAATAAACAAAAGCGTCCCGATAAATACCGGGACGCTTATTGACTTTTACCTCTGATTAAATTACTCCGTAGTATTCACTCTGCGGAATTCAGTACGGATTTTTTGTCCTGTCGGAGTGGTCTTGTCATAAGCAGCCATTTGTTTTTCAAGCTCAACGGTGTACATGCGCTTTGCTTTTAAATATTCCAGGTGCATGGCTTCTGATTGTTCCTTGGAGGCCGCCTTATAGTTGGTGTAAGCTGCATCCGTGGTTGACTTCAAATCGTCAAGCGACTGGACGTTGAAAAATTTTTCAGGCGCTGCCTGCTGAGTTGCAGTTGCCTGGTCTGTCTTGGTAACTGCGCTGTTGCTTTGAGCATTAGCAATGAAAGCTGTGGCAACAAGAACTGTCACCATCAGGATAATTTTTTTTGAAATGTTTTTCATGGGTTTTAAATTTTATGTCGCTAAAGTAGTATATTTTTATATTCCGCAATGGAAATTTCCGTGAAAGTTTAAACTTAACAGGTGAAAGGTGAGATTAAGTAAATGAAGAAAACGTGTTTCTTATGTCCGGTCGCTATGAAATGGACAGGAATGCCTAATTTTCCGCCATGAAAATATTCAATAAAAAATTTCTCGGGCTGCTTTTGTTTCTTGCCGCCTGTGCAACCGTCAGTAAGACACCGCTCACGAATGAGCAAATTAAAAGCAACCTGAAACAGCATATTACCGCGCTTGCTTCCGATAAATTTGAGGGACGGGAGACAGGAACTGAAGGAGAAAAACTGGCTTACGAGTACATCGTTTCCCGATTTAAGAAACTGAAACTTGCTCCCAAAGGAGAAGACGGATTTCTTCAGCCGTTTACTTTTATCGCTTCGGCAGATGTGGGCAAAAGCACGCAGCTTTACATCAACTCAAAATCCTACCGGCTCAATGATGAGTTTTATCCGCTGTCATTTTCAGGCAACGGACTTGCCACCGGTTTCATTGCGAAAGCCGGACACGGGATTGTTGCTCCCGATTTATTGCATGACGATTACCGGGGAAAAACCAATCTCAATAAAAGAATTTTTGTCATTGAAATCGGCACCCCTGACGGAAATACTCCACATGGAAAATTTTCGGCATACGATGATTTGAAACAGAAAACAGAAACGGCAATCAGCAAAGGCGCATCCGGAATTATTTTCATAAGCTCCGATACAACACTTGAAAATCCATCGGAGAAAATTAACCCCAAAATTTCAACCGTAAAAATTCCTGTGGTGTTTGCGAAAGGAGATGCGGCTAAGTTTCTGAAAAATGAAATCGTGACTAACTGCACAGTGGGAGTGGAAATTATCCGGAATGAAAGAACTGGACATAATGTTGTTGCGTTCCTTGACAACCATGCACCGACAACAATTGTCATCGGAGCACACTACGACCATCTTGGTTATGGCGATGAAGGTTCATTGCATGCCGGAGGCAAAGCCATCCACAACGGAGCCGATGACAACGCCAGCGGAACAGGAGCGCTGATTGAACTTGCAACACTCATTAAGCAATCCGGCTACACTAAAAGCAATTATCTTTTCATGGCTTTTTCGGGAGAGGAAAAAGGTTTGCTCGGTTCGAATTATTTTGTGAAACATCCGACCATTGATTTGAAAACTGTTTCATGCATGCTCAACATGGACATGGTTGGTCGGCTTAAAACAGATGAGAAAACTTTAATTATCAACGGAGCAGGAACCTCACCGCGGTGGAAGTCGCTTTTGGATTCCGCTGTTGTTGACGGAATAAAAATCAAGACATCAGAATCCGGAGTCGGCCCATCCGACCATACCTCGTTTTATCTCCAGGATATTCCCTCGCTGCATTTCTTTTCGGGCACACACAGCGATTATCACAAACCCGGTGATGATGAAGACAAAATAAATTATGACGGTGCTGTTTCAATAACAAGAATCATCATGAATGTGATTGCAGGAATTCACGATTCAGGAAAACTGGCGTTTAGTAAAACGCAGGATTCAAATTCTGATGATGCTCCGCGATTCAAAGTCACGCTCGGCATCATCCCCGACTATGCTTACAGCGGTGAAGGTGTTCGTGCTGACGGAGTGAGTGAAGGTAAACCGGCATTCAAAGCAGGTATCAAAGCAGGGGACATCATCATTGAGCTTGGCGATTTCAAAACCACCGATATGATGCAGTACATGAAAGCGCTCGGAAAATTTTCAAAAGGACAAACGACTAAGGCAAAAGTCAAACGCGGAAAGGAAGTGCTGGAACTACCTCTGACTTTTTAGTGGCAGCAATTTTTTGAAACAGGAATTACAGTGTAGGATAAAACGCATCCTCCAGATGCTCATACGTGCATTCCCTGTCGTCAAGAATCACCGTGATAACATCAAACTGCGACTCTTTCGAAATTTTATTCAGCTTTAAATAAATATCAGCAGTAGTGATAAGCATCTTCTGCTTCTTCATGCTGATTGTAAGACGCGGCTCGGCAAGAAAAGATGATTTGCGCGTTTTCACCTCCACAAAAATCATCCGGTTATTTTTTTCTGCAACAATATCCAGTTCTCCTTTTTTGAAGCGCCAGTTGCGGACGTGAATTTTGTAGTCCTTTTTCTCAAGGAACTTAGCGGCAAGTTCCTCCCCTATTTTTCCAAGTTCGCTTTGTTCGCTCATAGTTAGCAATGTTTCCCGCAGATTGCGCTGATTAACGCAGAAGCTATTAGCGAGAT
>DATDOJ010000018.1:0-5333 GCA_035293345.1 Bacteroidia bacterium | reverse complement strand
AATATTTTAAATAAATTTCTTCCGTGACATTCAATTCAACTTCTCTTCCGAAAATCAATGAGCGGTTGTCGCGGATATGTCCCGCAGGAAATCCGAAACAGATGGGATAAGAATATTCAGCCAAAGATTCTCTGATTATTTCTTCAGCAGATTTTCCGAACGGAACAGTATTGTCTTTCATGTCTGTCATTCCGCCAACGATTAATCCTGCAAGTGATTTTAGTTTACCGGCTCGCTTAAGTGTCAGCATCATCCGGTCAATGTGGTATAGATATTCGTCAATGTCTTCAATGAAGAGGATTTTTCCTGAGTAATCAATATCTGATGGAGTTCCATTCAGTGCATAAAGAATAGAAAGATTTCCACCCGTCAAAATTCCTTTTGCATTTCCGTAACGATTGAAATCAGAAAAAATATTTTCAGGGATGTTGTAGGAAATATTTTCTCCGAACAGAATCTTTTCCAGGTTGCTGATTGATTCTTTGGAAGCGTTTTTAAAATTGAAAGCCATCGGAGCATGCAGTGTTTCCACTCCGCAATTTTTTTGAACGTGTGAATGAATTACAGTAATATCGCTAAAGCCGATGAGCCATTTTGGTTTCTTGGTAAACGCTACCCAATTTAAATTGTCAATAATCCTGACCGTTCCGTATCCGCCACGTGCAAACAAAATTGCTTTTATGTTTTTATCATCAAGTGTATTTTGAAAATCCGCAAGGCGTTCTTCATCACTTCCGGCAAACTGATTTTGTTCGCTGAAAAGATTTTGTCCGGAAACGACTTTCAACCCCCAGCCCGTCAGTTCATCAACAGCCGGTTGAATTTCCTCAGCAGAAATTTTCCTTGCTGTTGACACGATGGCAACGGTGTCGCCTTTCCTCAAATGTTCAGGTCTAAGCATCTTTTTATCTTTGGCGAAAGTAAATTTATTTAGAGTTTGAAACGTTACCTCGTCACTTCTGCTTTGCCTTACGCAAATGGTCCCGTTCACATCGGACATTTGGCGGGTGCTTATCTGCCTGCGGATATTTATGTGCGTTACCTGCGGCTGAAAGGAGAAGATGTTTTATACATCTGCGGCTCAGATGAACATGGTGTTCCCATCACTCTTCGGGCACGCAAGGAAGGAATCGCGCCCCAGCAAGTTGTTGACAAGTATCACAACATCATCAAAAAAAGTTTTGAAGAGTTTGGAATTTCATTTGACATCTATCACCGCACAAGTGAAAAGCTGCATCACGAAACCGCACAGGAATTTTTCACGACACTTTACGAGAAAAAAGTTTTAGTGGAAGAAGAAAGCGAGCAGTATTATGACGAAGAAGCAAAAATGTTTCTTGCTGACCGTTACATCACAGGCACTTGTCCAAACTGCAAAAACGAAAACGCATATGGCGACCAATGCGAACGATGCGGAAAAAGTTTGTCTCCGCGCGAACTCATCAATCCGCATTCACAACTCAGCGGCAAAGCGCCCGTTCTGAAAAAAACAAAGCACTGGTATCTGCCTCTCGATAAGATGCAGGAAGAATGGATTCAGGATTGGATTGAAAGCAAAAAAGGTGTTTGGAAAACCAACGTGTATGGTCAGTGTAAATCGTGGCTCGACCAGGGATTGCAGCCAAGAGCTGTTACGCGCGATTTGGATTGGGGCGTGAAAGTTCCTCTTCCAGGAACGGAAGGAAAAGTTTTGTATGTATGGTTTGACGCGCCCATCGGTTATATCTCTGCAACGAAAGCTTACTTTGAAGAAGTTGGCAGTTTGCAAAAGGCAGTTGGCAAAGGGTCAACGTGGGAAACGTATTGGAAAGATAAGGATACTCGTCTCATTCACTTCATCGGCAAAGACAATATTGTATTTCACTGCATCATTTTTCCGGCAATGCTGAATGCGCACGGAGAGTTTATTCTTCCTGAAAATATTCCCGCCAATGAATTTCTTAATCTGGAAGGAGAAAAAATTTCCACCTCACGCAACTGGGCGGTGTGGCTGGATGAATACCTGAAAGATTTTCCTGATAAGAAAGACGAGTTGCGTTATGTGCTCACTTCCATCGCGCCCGAAACAAAAGACAGCGAGTTTACATGGAAAGATTTCCAGGCGAGAGTGAACAATGAACTGGTCGCCATCTTCGGAAATTTCGTGAACCGTGTAGTGACATTGACAAGAAATTATTTTGATGGTTCTATTGAGTTAGATAAATCTCAAATGTTCATATATGAGGGAGAAATTATTCGCTTGACGAAAGCGTATCAAACTTCAATAGAAAAGTTTGCGTTTAGAGAAGCATTATCCTTTGTTATAGATATGTCTCGCATTGGGAATAAGTATTTGACGGATAATGAACCTTGGAAGAAATTTGATAAAAATAATTTAGACTCCATTCAGCACACGAAGGCAATCCTCTTTAATTGTCTTGAGCTTATTGGAAGAATTGCAGTTTATGCTCAAGTATTTTTACCACAGACATCCAAAAAGATTTTTAAACTTTTAGGATTGTCTGATGAAATTTCCTTTTCATTTAACATTGATAAAACTATTGATAGAAAAAATCTCATTCCAAATATTATTTTCCAAGAGTTGAATGTTAAACTTTCTAAAGAACAGTTCCTGCTTTTTGAAAAAATTGAAGACGAAGAAATGGAAAAACAAATTCAAAAACTTAATGCCACGAAAAATATGAACGAACCACAAGCTGAAATTTCCAATTCGCAATCCGCAATTCCTTCAAAGCCGGAAATCATCTTTGACGACTTCGAAAAAATGGACATCCGCGTGGGAACCATTCTTGAAGCGGAAAAAGTTGAAGGAACAGATAAACTTCTTAAACTAAAAGTTGACACCGGCATTGACCAGCGCACCGTTGTTTCAGGCATCGCACTGTTTTATAAACCCGAAGAAATCATCGGCAGGCAGGTGAGCATTCTTGTAAATCTCCAGCCGAGAAAAATAAAAGGCATCCTTTCCCAGGGCATGATTCTGATGGCGGAAAATTCAAAAGGTGAATTAGCTTTTGTTTCCCCCGAAAAAAATTCTGAGAACGGGAGTACGATTAAATAAAATAATAGAACGCGGATGACGCGGAAAACAATGATGAGCGCGGATTTTTAAAATCCGTTTTTATCTGTCCTTTCAGTGTCATCTGCGTTCCTGTTTTTGTTCTCTTTTCAAATTAATACTAAGAATCGCCTCCAACCGTTATTCTCACTAACTTTGCTCTCCACACACACACCATGCCCGTAGCCAAGCCAGGAAAGCTGTTAAAGAAAATAAATTACCCTGCCGATTTACGCAAGCTCAAGCAAAAAGATTTGCTCCAGCTTTGCAAAGAGTTGCGCGAATTTATTATAGATGTTGTGTCAGTCAATGGCGGACACTTCGGTGCATCGCTCGGAGTGGTTGAGATGACGGTTGCGCTGCATTATGTTTTCAATACGCCCGATGATTTACTTGTGTGGGATGTCGGTCATCAAGCTTATGGACACAAAATTCTAACGGGAAGACGCGATGTTTTTCATACCAACAGAATTTACCAAGGCATCAGCGGTTTCCCAAAGCGCAGCGAAAGCGTGTACGACACATTCGGTGTCGGGCATTCGTCCACATCCATTTCTGCTGCACTCGGAATGGCTGTTGCTTCGCAACACAAGGGAGAAAAAGACAAGCAGCACATTGCCGTGATTGGCGATGGTGCCATGACAGCCGGCATGGCATTCGAAGCGCTGAACAATGCAGGTGTGAGTAACTCAAATCTTCTCGTCATCCTCAACGACAATTGCATGGGCATTGACCCCAACGTGGGCGCGCTCAAAGAATATCTCACCGACATCACCACATCGGGCGCATACAACAAGGTGAAAGACGAAGTGTGGAAACTTCTTTCAGCCATCAGCAAGTTCGGTCCCGATGCGCGCAGCATTGTGCAGAAGATGGAAGGCGCGGTGAAGTCAGCTCTGCTCAAGCAGAGCAATCTTTTTGAGTCGTTCCGCTTCCGCTACTTTGGTCCCATTGACGGGCACGATGTGGAGCACCTCGTGAAAGTACTGAACGATTTGAAAAAAATTCCCGGACCGAAAATTCTTCACTGCATCACCGTGAAAGGAAAGGGTTATGAACTTGCCGAGAAAGACCAAACCAGGTGGCATGCACCGGGATTGTTCGATAAAATCACCGGAGAAATTTTTAAGCCGAAAAACAACGGACTGCAACCGCCCAAATACCAGGACGTTTTCGGTCACACCATCGTTGAACTTGCAGAAAATAATCCGAAAATCATGGGTGTAACTCCCGCCATGCCGTCGGGTAGCTCGCTCAACATCATGATGAAAGCAATGCCTGACCGTGCTTTTGATGTTGGCATTGCCGAGCAGCATGCTGTGACTTTTTCTGCCGGGCTTGCCACGCAGGGGCTTGTTCCGTTCTGCAACATCTATTCATCTTTCATGCAGCGCGCCTACGACCAGGTCGTTCACGATGTGGCGCTGCAAAACCTCCACGTCATTTTTTGCTTAGACCGTGCAGGTCTTGCAGGCGCTGACGGTCCCACCCATCATGGCGCATTCGATTTTGCTTACATGCGCTGCCTGCCCAACATGATTGTGTCCGCACCGATGAACGAAGAAGAGCTGCGCAACCTCATGTACACCGCCCAACTCCGCGACACCGGTCCGTTCACCATACGCTACCCGCGCGGCAACGGAGTGATGACCGACTGGCGCAAACCGTTCGCCGAAATTGAAATTGGCAGCGGGCGCAAAATCCGTGACGGTGAAGAAGTCGCCATTCTCACCATCGGGCACCCGGGCAATTTTGCCGTGAGCGCATGCGAAGAACTTGCGAAAGAAAATTTCTTTCCCGCCCATTACGACATGCGTTTTGTGAAACCCCTCGATGCCGAACTGCTTCACGAAGTTTTTTCTAAGTTCAAAAAAATAATCACTGTTGAAGATGCGGCTGTGATTGGCGGTATGGGAAGCGCTGTGCTCGAATTTATGGCTGACCATCATTACAATGCCAACGTTATCCGCCTCGGCATGCCCGACCGTTTCATCGAGCATGGTGAGCCGAAAGAACTTTACCGCGAGTGCGACTACGACACCCAAAGTATCATCAATTCCGTCCGACAGATAATTGGGGAGAATGTGATGGTGTAAACGTCATTGGAGGAACGCAGTGACGAAGCAATCTGTTAGTTATACCTCTCTTAAATAGATTTCCGATTTATTCAACCATAGCATGTTGAAATAAATTTTGAGAAAATAAAAGTAACACATTTTTCCGCTCGTATACACAAGGAAAAAACGGGATGGAAAAATTTCTCAGCCAACAACAA
>DATDOJ010000017.1:0-3022 GCA_035293345.1 Bacteroidia bacterium | reverse complement strand
GAGGTGATATGTATATCAGGTCTTGAACAGAAGTGATTTGCATCCCTGCCGTCTCACGAGCGTATAATTTGTTCCTCGGCAAATATTACTTTCGCTCGCACAGTTTTCATCATGCTCAAAAGGACTTTACTGTTTTTATTTTTCATTTTTCCCCCGATGCTTCGGGGTTCGCTTTCTGCCCATGCGGAAGTTGTTCCCGTCATGCTTTATGCAGGCAAGTCGCTGCAGAGCGATACGCTGGGCTACAACGTAGTGAATGATTTATCGGCTGCGGTTTATCAATCCATCATGAACGGCACGGTGAAACTGTGGGACTCGGAAAAAAAAACATTGCAGATTCTTCCGGCAACACTACAGAAAATTGAAAGGTCGTCAGCCGTAACTTTTGCAGGATGCGAGCATCTTTTCATTTACGAATTGTGGACGCTGGAAAAAAAGCTTGGCGCATCAGACATTGCCGGATTTTATTTTTCCTCACCGGACAAAGCAGGACAGCCGGTGGCTTTCGGCTATGTGGATGCAAAGGATTTGCCGGACACCGTTCTCGGCACGTATGTACACCTGAATGAAAACGGTGGCGAGCCGCTCACTATTCTCCGTGTGCTGCGGTGTAAGATTTTTAATTATGATGTCGTTCAGTACAAAGGGAAAAAAGTTGAAGGCGCCCGGGAAGCGGTCAAGTTGAAAAATGAAAAAGCAGGGCATCTCCGGAAATTTATTTCCTGCCCTGCATTGAAGGAAGTGAAGCATGTGGTGTACAGCATTTTGCTTTATGATTCGCTTGCAGATAAAGAAGATGCGACAAAGAGTAATTTGCTTCTTGAAACACTCGAAGATTTTTTTTATGACAACCGTGAGATATTGCTGAACATTGGCGGGGCTGCAGCTCTGGAATTCAAAACGAACAAACAATTTAAAGTCACCGCCCTGCGCGTGTCTGAACTCTGGACGAAGGAAAACAATGCCATCAGCATGGAGCCGCAAATCATTACGCTGTTCATCAACCACCGCCCCGTGAACGCGCTGTCCGTAAGTGAATTTCTTTCTCTCGGAATCATTTACGATTTCAAAACCATTTATGACGTATTGAAAGAAAAGGACTTTGCGTTTCGGATTCTTCAGCTCAACGGAAACGATATTCCAACGAAGAACTCTCTTTCTTATCTGAACGCTTTAAAAAAATATAAATGGAATGGCTTGACGGAATATGTGAAATACGATTGAATTGCCTCACCCCTAACCCCTCTCCAAAAGAGAGGGGGAACGTAATGGATAGAACTTGAAATTATTGAAAATAATATGTCATACAAAATAAAATTCGGAACAGACGGCTGGAGAGCCATCATCGCCAGGGACTTTACCACGGAAAACGTTGCGCGTGTTGCTGAGGGTGTTGCCGCATGGCTGCAGAAAAACAGTTCTTCAGCATCTGTTGTGGTAGGGCATGATTGCAGGTTTGGCGGAGAAATGTTCGCGCAAGTGGTGATGCATGTTCTTTGTTCCGGAGGGATAAAAGTTTTTTTGGCGAAAGGATTTGTTTCCACCCCGATGATTTCGATGGCAACGCTTCGGTTGAAATGCGATTTGGGAATTGTCATCACCGCAAGCCACAACCCGCCCTCCTGGAACGGATTCAAACTGAAAGGCGCGCATGGCGGACCGCTGTTTCCCAAACATGTGGAAGAAATCGAAAAACTTATTCCCGAAACTTCCGCTGCTGCATTTGAAAAATATTCTCCCGAAGATTTTCAGAAGAAAAATCTTCTTGAATTTATTGACCTCGAGAAAATGTACATTGAACATGCTGAGAAAAATTTTGATTTGAATTTAATCCGCAGCTCCAAACTGAATCTTGCCTATGATGCCATGTACGGAGCAGGGCAAAACGTGATGAAGAAATTGTTACCCGGCATTTCATTTCTCCATTGCGATGACAATCCCGGTTTCAACGGAACAGCCCCCGAACCGATTCTGAAAAACCTCCTCGAATTTTCCGAGATGATTCGCAGCAGCGGGAAAACCGACTGCGGTCTCGCCACAGACGGTGATGCTGACCGTCTCGGACTTTTCGACAGCAGCGGAAATTTTATTGACTCGCACCATATTATTTTGCTTCTCATTCATTACCTTGTCAAGTACAAAAAGATGAGCGGCAAAATTTGTACAGCGTTTTCCACCACACCGCGTGTGGCGAAACTCTGCAGGCATTACGGGCTGGAATTGGAAACTGTGAAGATTGGTTTCAAGTACATCAGCGAAATCATGGACAAAGAGGACGTGTTGCTTGGCGGAGAAGAATCGGGAGGCATTGCCATCAAAGGTCATATTCCCGAGCGTGACGGAATCTGGATTGGGCTTGTGATTTGGGAATTCATGGCGAGGAGCGGAAAATCGCTGGAACAATTAATTGAAGAAGTGTACGCAATCACAGGTGCATTTGCATTCGAAAGAAATGATTTGCATCTCGAAGAAAGCGTTAAACAAAAAATTGTTTCGAACTGCGAAAAGAATGCTTACAAAGAATTTGGCGATTATCCCGTTCGCAGAACGGAAGACCTTGATGGCTACAAATATTTTTTCGATGATGAACAGTGGCTGCTCATTCGCGCATCGGGAACGGAGCCGGTGCTGAGAACTTACGCTGAGTCGGCAACACGCGATGGGGCTCTCGCCATTCTTGAAGCGGCACGGAAAACATTTTTCAACTGAAAATGTTATTCGTTATACGTTATTAGTTATACGACAGCATTGGTCAACTGCAAGTTAATGCGTCATACATACGTTTTGTTTTTTTTCTTTCTGGTTTCGTTTCAATGTGCAGCGCAGAATGATTCGTTGAATTTTTTCAGAGATGCTCCAACATTGAATCATAAGAGGGTTCGGCTTGTCAATACTGTTTCCGCTGCTCTGTATCCGACAACTATGTTCGGTTTGTACCAACTCTGGTACGCAGGTTATCCGCTTGAATCATTCCACTCATTCAATGACGCTGATGAGTGGCTGCAAGTGGATAAAGTCGGGC
>DATDOJ010000016.1:0-18518 GCA_035293345.1 Bacteroidia bacterium | reverse complement strand
AATTATGGTGCGGCACGGAGAACGCTCTCTGCGTTGGATGCTATTGACAAAGATTCACCGCTTTGGAATGAAATTCTCGGACAGAAAAAATTCGGCAGCTACATCACGCTTGATGCATCGGCAGGATGGTCGTGGAAGCTGAACAACAAATTCAAGGCACTGAAGAAAAATACTTTCCTTGTCTTTAACATCGGCATCACCAATATCCTGGATAACCAGGACATCATTTCAAACGGATGGGAGCAGCCGAGATTCTCCGCCAACGGCATATACACAGACACGGAAGAATTTCCTGAAAAAATTTCTTATGCTTTCGGCAGAACTTTTTTTGCCAGCATAATTTTAAGAATGAATTAAACTAATTTGAAGATGAGACAATTTGAAAATTTGAAGAGTAAAAAAATATTTCTCGTTGCTGCGGGAATAATTTTTCTTTCCTCCTGCGTAAAAGAAGAATTCGACAATCCCCCCTCAACCAATGTTGACCCTGCCATTACTGCCAACCGCACGATTGCACAGTTCAAAGCTCTTGCTGTCGTCAATCAGTTTGTTCAGATAACGGAGGACATCGTGGTGTCGGGAATCATAAACTCCGATGACAGGTCAGGAAATATATACAAGCAGATTATTTTTCAGGACTCCACCGCGGGCATTCTGGTCAACGTTGACCTCAACAGTTACTATGCGCTCTATCCGAAAGGCAGAAAAATTTTCGTGAAGTGCCAGGGGCTTTACATTGCTTACGACAACGGTATGATTCAGCTTGGCGTTCTCGATAATTCCGGCACTCAGCCAGCGCTTGGAAGAATCCCGCAAGGCATCGTTGACCAACATGTTTTGAGAGGAGTGTGGAATCAGGCGGTTGCTCCCAAAGTGGTTACGCTTAGTGCACTTGCGAATTTCAATCCTGCTTACGAGAACCTGCTCGTCACATTTAATAATGTTGAATTCATTCCTGTTGATACGGCAGAAACGTATGCCAACGCACCGGCACAACAGTCACTCATGCGAATCATCGAAGATTGCTGCGGGCACACGGCAGAGATTTACACAAGCGGGTACGCAACTTTCGCCAGCGCATTCACTCCGGCAGGCAAGGGCTCGCTCACATGCGTTTACCAGGGTTACAATTCATCGGTGCAACTGGTTATCAACGATATTTCAGATGTGAACATGACCGGCTTGCGCTGTGGAACTTCTTCAAGCATCATCGGCACGGGAGCGCTGATGAATATTTCCGACATCAGGAATTTATACAGCAGCTGCGGTGGCGTTTTTGCTGCGGGAACAAAACTCAGGGGAACAATTATTTCCGACAGAACCACAGGCAACATCACGGCAAACAACATCGTGGTTCAGGACGGCACGGCAGGAATTATTGTGCGCTTCACTTCCCCCAACGGTACGTACAACAAGAATGATTCTGTCGAAGTGAATTTGTCGGGCGATTCGCTCACCACATTTTCAGGACTGCTTCAAATCAACCAGGTAAATATTTCTTCTGTTACTGTTTTGGGAACCGGTAGCATTTCACCCCGCCTTGCCACCGTCTCACAAATTCTTGCCAACACCGGCACATGGGAATCAACGCTGCTGAAAATTAACGGAGTCATCTTGAGCGGAGGCGGAACATACGGCTCCAACGGAGGAAACGTGACTATGACCGATGCTTCAGGAGCGATGGAATTATTCACGCGCTCCGCGGCAACTTTTTCTGCAACACCTTATCCGGCAGGAACGGTTTCAGTCACGGGATATTTATCCGGCTTTAACGGAACACCGGAAATAAATATCAGGGGAACTTCTGATGTGCAGTAGTTTATTGTGACAGAAATAATTTCTGCGCACTTTCACGAATAGCTTATTTTTATCTCCGTGAAAAAGTTTCTAATTGTCGGGCTCGGCAACATTGGCGATGAATACGCACACACGCGCCACAACATAGGTTTTGATGTTGCCGATGCTATAGTTTCAGCCCTGGCGAAAAAGGAACAGGATAAAAATATTTTTTCCGACAGACGATATGCTATGGTTTCTTATGCGCGTTTCAAAGGACGCCATCTTGTAATCATCAAACCATCAACGTTTATGAACTTGAGCGGCAAGGCAGTGAACTACTGGCTGGCACAGGAAAAAATTGAACGGGAAAATCTTCTCGTGATAGCCGATGACATTGCGTTGCCGTTTGGAAAAATCAGGGTAAAAAAAAATGGCAGCGATGGCGGGCACAACGGATTGACAAGCATTATTGAAACACTTGGCACGGAAGAATTTTCACGGCTTAGATTTGGTATTGGGGGCGATTTTCCGAGAGGAAAGCAGGTGGATTATGTCCTTGGCAAATGGAACGAAGAAGAAAAAAAAACGCTCTCCGAAAAAGTTTCTTTGGCGGTTGATGCAGTGAAAGGGCTTGTAACCACCGGCATTGAGAAGACGATGACGCAGTTCAACAAAAAGTAAATCTGTATTTTAGCTCTTGATTAAAAAATCAACGATGAAAAAAAATTTCCGCCTGCTGAGATTTGTAATTATTTATTCCGCGATAATTTTCAACGTCAATAGTTCATCCGCTCAGATTATCCGGTTGTCCACAGGGTTTGACAACTACATCGGCTCAGTTGCAACCGTTCCCGCGGGATGGCACATCTCGTGGAATTCTACATCGTCACCGTCTTATTACATCACAGCGGGAAATTACGGAGCGGCAATTCCATCTTACAAATTCGGAATCACGCAGGACACAATCTTCTCCCCGCATTTTCTTTCCGGAGACACGCTGAAGTTTTGGTGTAAGGGACAAGGGACATTCAGCGTGCAAAATGTTTTGAGCATTTATATTTCGGAAGACAGTCTTTCGTGGAATCAGATTCAGAATCTCGATTCGCTGCCCGTAACGGCAACAACTTTTTCTTTTCCGCTGCCATGCAGCGCACATTATCTCATGTTCGTTTATTTTCAGGTCAGTGGCAGTCTTGCTTTCGATGATGTAAAAGTGACTATGACGGATTATTTTCCGGTTGCTTTTATTTCTACATGGATTAACCTGGCATGTGCCGGTGACAGCATTTGCTTTGGCGACTTGTCAACCATTGCAGGATGCGACAGCATTGTTTCTCGCATTTGGGATTTCGGTGACAGCACAGCAACAGACAGCAGCCAGAATCCTTGCCATGTTTTTCCATTCCCGGGAAATTACAATGTGCGGTTATATGTTACAGCGAGCAACGGAAATGCAGACAGCACAATGTTGCAGGTTACAATTTTCCCTCTGCCCGTAGCGCAATTCATCTACAATAATGTGAGCGGAACCCTTGTTGATTTGACAGACATGT
This sequence comes from Bacteroidia bacterium, assembly GCA_035293345.1. Lineage (GTDB taxonomy): Bacteria > Bacteroidota > Bacteroidia > AKYH767-A > 2013-40CM-41-45 > 2013-40CM-41-45. The sequence goes on along the minus strand of DATDOJ010000016.1, from coordinate 15,186 downwards.
CAACTATTTATAGCGACAGCATCGTGAGTTGGTACTGGAGTTTTGGCGATTCAACTTTTTCCATTCAGCATAATCCTTCACATTTTTATCCTTCAGTTGGCATGTATTTCACCTGCCTTACGGTTACTTCAGGCAGCGGGTGCATGAATACATTCTGCGATTCCTTAAATGTTGTGGGAGTCGGAATTGACGAATATGATTTAGCATCGGACATCTCTGTCAGTCCTAATCCTGCAATAAATCAGTTGGCAGTTAGCAGTAAACAGTTGGCAGTTACTCAAATTGACATTCACGATATACTTGGTCAGCGCATCTTTAGCCAGCAGCCAGCAGCCAGCAGCCAACGGCAAGTAGTCCTTGATATTTCGCATTTGAATTCAGGGATTTATTTCCTGAAGCTTAAAGCTGGCAAGCATTTGCTTTCACGAAAATTTATTATTCAAAAATGATTTTCGTTGTACCTACAGATTTAAAATGAAGGACTATATCTCGCTTGCGCGGCTTCCTCAATGGGTAAAAAATGTTTTCATTTTTCTTCCTGTTTTTTTCGCTGGAAAAGTTTTTGACTTCGCGCTGCTGTCAGAATTGGCGACAGGGTTCATTACATTTTCTCTTGCCTCAGGCAGCATCTACACCATCAACGATTTGGCAGACAAATCAGCGGACGCAAAGCACCCGAGCAAGAAAAACCGACCTCTTGCTTCCGGCAGAATTTCCCCGTCACAGGCAATTATTTTTGCAGCTGCTCTCGGCATCACGGCTCTGATGCTGTCGCTGTGGCTCGACCGGATTTTTTTCAGAGTCATAGGCATTTATATCGCCATAAATATTTTCTATTCCTTTTTACTCAAACACATTCCCGTGCTCGATATCATTGTGGTGTCTTCCGGATTTCTGCTGAGGATATTCGCTGGAGGAATTTTGGCGGATGTTCCCATCTCGCATTGGATTGTCATCATGACGTTTCTTCTTTCGTTGTTCCTTGCGCTTGCAAAGCGCAGAGACGATGTGCTTATCTTCAACGAGAGCGGAGAAAAAATGCGCAAGTCGGTTGACGGCTACAATCTGGAATTCATCAATGCAGCCATGATGGTAATGGCGGCAGTGATTGTTGTGTCATACATCATGTACACACTTTCTGAGGTGGTGATGCAGAGAATCGGTAGCAGGGAAATTTATTTCACCACCATTTTTGTTATCGCAGGGTTGCTGCGTTACCTGCAAATCAGTTTCGTAGAAAATAACAGCGGCTCACCAACCCACATCCTGTTGCGTGACCGTTTTATTCAACTTACGATTCTCGGATGGCTGGTGTCTTTTTTTCTTCTGCTGTATCACGGACAATAACGTATGCCGGAAATTGCAAACTGGGGAAATTACCCACGGGTGGAAGCGGAGGAAATATATTTTGAAAGCCCATCGGAGTTAGCACAGAATATTTCTTCACACGATTCACTCATCGCAAGAGGAATGGGGCGATGCTATGGCGATTCATCTCTGGGCGAAACCGTTGCATCAACGCTTCACTTCAATAAAATCACTGCGCTGGATTTGGAGCAGGGAATTATTACCTGTCATGCCGGAGCAACACTGGTAGAAATTCTGAATATAATTATTCCGAAGGGGTGGTTTATTCCGGTGAGTCCCGGAACAAAATTCATCACAGCAGGGGGAGCTATTGCTGCGGACGTACACGGAAAAAATCATCACAGCGAAGGAAGCTTTTCCGATCATGTTCTTTGGTTTGACATCATGATGCACGATGGAACAATAGTACGCTGTTCGAAGACAGAGAATACGGAATTATTTCATCTCACCTGCGGAGGCATGGGACTGACGGGAATTATTTTGTCAGTTTCTTTTCAGCTGAAGAAAATAGAAACCGCTAAAATGCGCTGCGAGAAAATCCGTGCGACAAATCTGAATGAAGTCATGCAGATGTTTGATGAGTCTTCTTCATGGACATATTCTGTGGCGTGGATTGATTGTTTGGCAGGTGGCAATGCAAAAGGCAGGAGCATAATGATGAGAGGAGAACATGCAACAACCGCGGAAGCCGGAACTAAACTTCCGGCAGAAGCAAAAAGCGGAAGAAAAGTTACGGTGCCATTTTATTTTCCAGGGTTCGCGCTGAATTCCTTTACAGTAAAAACATTTAACGAATTGTATTACCACAGAGCGCCAAAACAAATTCATAAGTACATCTCTTCATTTGATTCTTTCTTTTATCCCTTGGACGCGATACTGCACTGGAATAAAATTTATGGCAGGCGCGGATTCACTCAATACCAATGTGTGCTTCCGCTTGAAACGAGTAAAGAGGGGCTTAATAAAATTCTTGACCGCACCGGCAAAAACAACATGGTGTCGTTTCTTGCGGTACTGAAATTATTCGGGGATGAAAATGAAAATATTCTCTCCTTCCCCAAGAAGGGATATACCCTGGGATTGGATTTTCCGCTAACGAAAAATATTTATTCTTTACTGAATGAACTCGATGCCATTGTTGTGGACCATGGAGGAAGAATTTATCTTGCAAAAGATATGAGAGTGAACAGCGAAACAATGAAACGAATGTATCCCGGTTACGAAAAGTTTACCGAAGGCATCAGGAAATACAATCCGGATTTTAAATTCCGCTCATTGCAATCTGACAGGACAGGAATTACAAAATGAAAACATTTCCGAAGCACCAAATCTTTCAAGCACCATGAACTGCCTTGTGCTTTTTGATTTTGACGGAACGCTTACAGCCAGGGACAGTTTCATTGCATTCATCCGCGCAACTAATTCTCCACTTAAATTTTATTCGGGATTTATTTTACTCAGCCCGGTTTTAATTTTATATAAGTTCGGAATCATTCCAAACTGGAAAGCCAAGCAGGCGGTCATCCGGTATTTTTACGGTGGAATGAAAGCAGATAAGTTTTTTGCCTTGAGCAAAGATTTTTCGGAGAAACACATTTTGAAGCTTGTGAAAGAAAGTGCTATGCTAAAGCTGCGTGAGCACATCAATGGAGGTCACCAGGTGGTAATCGTCACCGCATCACTTGAACCTTATATGGAAGCATGGTGCAAAACCATTGGCGTGGAATTAATAGCGACACGCCTTGAAGTAGCAGAAGGAAAAATTACAGGAGATTATAGCGGAGGAAATTGTTACGGAATAGAAAAAGCCAACCGTATCAGGGGAAAATATTCATTGAGTTCATTCGAAAAAATTATCGCCTATGGCGACAGCAGGGGAGATGAAGAAATGCTGGAACTGGCAGATGAAAAACACTACCGTGTTTTTTAGGTTCAACGTTTAAGCAGGAATAACGGCTCAATAATTTTCAGCTGTTCCTTCATGGCTGAAGCAATCACCAGTTTCTTGTTTTTGATATTCGCAGTTTCGGAATCAATTTTTAGGATCACTTCATCGGTATAGCGGGCAGGCTTGCCGTTAAACTCATTTTCCTTTCCAACAGATTTAATTTCAGTCAGCAGTATATTGCTTCCAGATTTCACGGTCATCCTCACAGTGTGGAGGCGCGAAATTCTTTTTATTCCGAAACGGACTTCTGCAAGCGCGCTGTCGTCAGGAAGATTTAATACAACGCTGTCACCGAGGCAAACCAGCATGTCGAAATTATTTCTCACTTCCTTTGCTTCTGCCATTGTGCTGTCGGGCAGAATAATTCGTGTTTTTTGTGTCTCAGGAATTTTTCTTGAAAACGTTCTCCATGCGGGCCAGTAATATTCATTGATGTCGTAATCAGATCTGAGCAATGAGTACCCGAGAGAATCAAGCGTACGGATAAAATATTCTGTGCCGTGAGAAACAGCCGCAACGGGGTTCATTTTCGCGGCCACTATGACTAAATCGTTTTCGTAATCGGTGACGAGTTTTGAATTCAGTCCCGTCATGTCAATGACAAAGGCGGAAGTGTATCTGGCAATGTGTCCATGGGTGGCGATGACAGTATCTTGTTCCGTGGAAATACTTTGAAGATACTTGCCGACAGCAATACGTTCGGTCTCGGTAGCTCTAAGATATTCCTTTACCCAGTTCCTTCCTCCGTGCGTATCATAAAACAGCAGCAGTGCAACAGCGATGAATGAAAAATAAATAATGAAGGGCTTGAACAACGGACGGACGTCATGTTCAACAATTAAGGCAAAGCTTATGACAAGCTGTGCAATCAAAAACAAATCAGGCATGGCGTAATACCAAATCATTTGCTCGATAGGATTGTAGAAGTAGTATAATACAAGTGTGGAAAAGAATGACAATCCAAACGCCAGCGAACGCACGCTGACAACATACTTCGAAATAAAAACCATGCGCACATGCCAGGAGAAAAGAATCAGGAAAACAATGAAGAGTGGTTTTCTGAAAACGTCTTTCACAAAATATTGCAGAAACGGAAACCAGGAATCATCAGCATGAAAATGGAAAAACATTTTTGCATAAGCCGACTGCGGCAGCGGACTTCCGAAAATCGCGGTGGCAAAAACAATCCACGCCCCGACAGGAATCAACACAAAGAAAAGCAGTTCACGAAGCATCTTGTTTTTCAGCGACACAGGCAACATTGCTTTCCTGTGGTCAAACAAATGCACGGCTCCCAACATGACGGCAAGAGGAACAGCATCCAGCTTTGAAATGACGGAGGCGCTCAGCATAATCCACATCCAGCGCGAATTGTTTGTAATGAAAAAATAAACTGCTGCAAGCACAATGGCAAGATGCACGGGCGTTTCCATTCCCGTAGTCATCGAATTAAGAAACGACTTACTGCCAAAAAGAATAACAATGAATGAGAGAACAATCATTTCGTTTTTCATCCCGTGATGCTGCAAGGTTTTCAGGATGATAAATGAAATCAGCGCAAGCCCAAGGAACGCAGTGAACAAAATGCTTTTATCGGGAGTCAATAAATGCGTCCAACACAATATTCCGTTGAAGATGCCCTGAGAGAAAGAAGACAGCCCGAACACCGGACCTCCATTCTGATTGAAAGCAAAAAATTTTCCTTTGGCGAAGTTATCGAGGTAGCGAAGCACGAAACCTGCATCATCGAACAAAGGGAAATTCCAGACACGAAAAACGAAAGCGGAAAGAAAGACAGAGACGGAGAAATACAGTGCGGGTAAAAACCAACGCAAAGAAATTATTTTCCATTTGCTGCCGTATTCAGAAAGCAGTGACGGAAGCTGAGCTGCGCCAAGCAGAAAAAAAACAAGCATAAAAATTTTTCCCTCATGCCGTTCCGCTATTTGCAGTGCAGCAAACGAGGCGCTAATGACTAATAGGAGAACAGAAAGTTTTGTTCGATAATTCATTGTCATGAAAATAATTTTTGAAAGGTAAATAAATCGCAATGATTAAGAAGCCAGCGGTAGCTCAATATAGAATATTGTTCCCGCACCGGCTTTTGTTTCAAACCAAACTCTTCCGCCTGCACTTTCAGCAATGCTGCGCGCCATGGCAAGCCCCAGGCCCATGCCGGTGGATTTTGTGGTGAAGTTGGGCGAAAATATTTTTGGCTGAATTTCTTCCGGGATGCCTGTTCCGTTGTCCGCAACGGAAACAATGCTGCGGTTAAATTCTCTTTGAATTTTTATTTCAACTTTACCTTCCCTGTTTTCAGGAATGGATTGAATTGCGTTGTTAATTATGTTGCTGAAAAGGCGAGCAAGTTCTTCTTTGTCGGCTGAAACAATGGCTGCATTTTCTTTTGAAGCGGCAAATGATATTGTAACGGAAGAAGTTTCTTTATACAGGTTGATGACGGACAAAATAATTTCATCGAGATTGACATTGCGTTTTTCTGCCTGCGGCATTTTCGCAAAAGTGGAAAATGCAGTGGCAATTGCGGAGAGTACATCAATCTGCTCGATGAGCGTGACGGAAAGTTTTTCGGTAAGCTGGCTTACTTCAGGAGACCCTTCACGCATTGCCCGCTGAAGATGTTGTATGCTGAGTTTCATCGGAGTGAGAGGATTTTTTATTTCATGCGCCACCTGTTTTGCCATTTCGCGCCATGCGCTTTCCCGTTCGCTGCGCGCCAGCATCTCCGCGCTTGCGGCAAGCTCTCTGACCATGCGGTTGTATTCGCTCACGAGCGCACCAATTTCATCATTGCGTTTCCAGTCAATGGTTTCACTGTGTTTGCCAAGCCGGACGGAGGAGAATTTTTCCTGCAGTTCCTGAATCGGTGTTGTGATTCGCGATGAAATAAAATAGGCGGCTGTCAAAGCAAGCGCAAGAAGAAGAATATAAAGATTCATCAGCGAACCGATGAACGAAGAAATTTCCTTTTTAAGTTTTGCCTGCTTTTCAAAGTAAGGAAGCCCGATGAATCCTTCCGTTACGTTACTTCGATTGCGCACGGGCTGATATGCTGCAATGTAATTCAACCTGCCGATGTTTTCGGCATGAACAAATTTTGTTTTGCCAATGACAGATATTTCATGAAGCGCAAGCGGGTTCATGCGATCAGAAATAATTCCCTGCTGATAGAGTTTCGGCTGTGAAGAAAAAATCAACCGCCCGTTCAAATCATACAGGTTAAAATCAGCCAAGAGATTGGAAGATAAACGAAGAAGCAAAGAAGTTTTTTCATCCGACATAATATTGCTGAGCATGTTTTGTTCCGGCAACTCATTCTCCATCGCATGGAGCACCTCGCTGATTTTCGAACTGATTCCCTCGTCCAGTTCAACATCATATTTCCCGGTGATGAAACAGATAGTTCCCCATCCCGTAAGAATAAAAGACACCACTACAAGGAACATAACGGAAAACCGTATGCGTTGCTTGAGAGAAGAACTACGGATGGAATCTCTGCGAATTATATCTGATGCTGCGGAAATTAAAATCAGTAGCAAAGAAAAAAATGCAGTGATGTAGGAGAAAAGAGTCAGCGCATCGAGTGTTGTGGCTCTTTGCCTGCTGATGACAACAAGTGATGTTTCCGAAGGCCGGTAAACCAGGTGTTCAGGATTATTGTCATTGAGCAATGAGAAACCAAACCGTGATTTTTTATACTCAGAGGAAAGGAACGGATATGAATATCTGCCGGAACCGGAAATCAATTTGCCGTTCCGGTAACGTGCATAAGAGTAATTTTCATAATCACGGCTCCCCGTGGTTTTGCCGCTGAGAAAAAGTTCGGGGAACCCGGGTTCCGTCTGCAAAAAGTTTTCTGACAGCAAAATAACAATCGTGCTTTGCAGCAAGTTTTGTTTTTCCCCATGGATAAAAATCCGGGCGATGTACGAAAACTTTTGTCCCGAACCCCCGGTGAAAAATAAATTCTCACTCAGCGCAGGTTTCCCGTTCTCAGACATCACGCGTTCGAAAAAACTGAGCGGAACAGAATCTGTAGAAGATTGAAAAAGATTTCCGTTAAAGCCGTAACAAAATATGCGCGTGTCATAACGCGTCCAGTAGCCGTTGAAGTACACCTGCTGCAACCGCTGCGAAATCAAATCAGCTCGTCCTGCATCTGCCATCCGGTGAATCACGTTGTCATCATGAATCCGGGTTTGTATGTCAGCAAACAAATGTTCGGCAACCAAGTCCTGCTCGGTTTCGATTTTCTGAGCAAGCAGTTTCAGATTTTCCAATTCTTTATTGCGGCTGAAGGTTGAAATCAGCACAGAGGCATACCCGGAAAAAACAAGCAGCATAATAATGGTTGATTGAAATCGCGACATCTTTTCACGGATAAAAAATATTTCAGCGAGAACCGTTATCAGAAACAGCATGCTGAAATCATAAACAGTATATGCTGCCGTGAACCCGGTTTCAGAAAAAACGCTTCGCAGCAAAGCAACCGCTGTAATGGCAATGGAAAAAACCAGGTATCGCGTTTTTCTGTCTTTTGAAAAGGGCGAATGGGAAATAGCATCAGCGGCAATGCGCAGGATGAGAAAATAAAATCCCATCAGCATGGCAATGGTTGTAAAACCAAGAACGCTGAAACCGTTAAGTTCAAAAATATTGTTGTGGCTAAAGGAAATTTTGGAGTTGATGATTAGCCCTGACACATAATAATTAACGGCTACGGATGTTGAAACAATCAGCATTGTCCAAAGCACATGATGAAAAATACTTTTGCTTCGCGATGGCGGCAGAGAAGAATAAAACCTGGTGATTCTTTCGTGCCGGAAAAAAATCAGAACGATGGCAAGCGCGAAGGCGACATTCAGAAATAAATCTCCCAGCGACCCGAAGAAATACGAACTCGCATAGTATGCAGGGCTGAAAAGAGAAGTATTGTAAAGCGCTTCAGGAAAGCGCAAAGAAACCATGGCAAGCCGCGCAGCAACGATTCCCAAAGCAAATCCTGTTGCCGTCAGCGGGGAGCGATGCAGAAATATTCTTCCGATGCAAACACAGGATGCAAGCAGAACAATGATGGCCAGCATATCCATGGCTTCTTCGACAGGAAATTTTTCTTCGACAGGCAATAAACTTCCGTCTGTGTTAATACCGAAAATTGTTTTTCCGTCACGGTCACGCACCCATTCTTCCGCACCATTTTCAGCCAATGCAATTCCTGCAGGTATGCCGAGGGCGGGATTGAATTCATTGACGAGATATTTGTTCTGGTATGCATAACCGGAGAAAACGGAAATGAAAGCAACGGCTGTCCGGTTGTTTTTTTCCCTGACAAGCATTTCATACCAGCCGTTGGGAAGGTGAACGAGCCGGACGGAGTCGTTCAGAAGTTTTTCGATGGAAGCGAACGTCACATCATTTCCTGACCATGCTGTTAACTCTGCATTGTCATAGATGAGGACTGTAATGCCGGTGCGTGTAAAACTTTGGGAGGCAAAAAAATTCAGAAGCGCATTCTTTTTTTCAAATGACAGCGCGCTGTCGGCAAAAGAAGCCGCTGAATTTTCGAGGGCATGCAATTTTATTTCGGCATGACGGGCGACCTCTTTCAAATTGCTTTTTTGTTCACCGCTGCGCTCGAGCAGCCAGGCGAAGAGAAAAAGAAACGCTGCCATTACGGCTGACGCTACAGCATAAAATCTCAGCCGGTTTTTTTTGCGCGCATCATTCATGTCGGAGAATGTCGGTCAGATTCATCCGGCTAAATGTAGCGGAGAAATTATTCTTTCACAAACTTCGCTGCACTTTCTCCTTCTTTCGTTTTCACTTTCACAAAGTAAATTCCGCTTGCCAGCTTCGAAACATCAATCGAAGCGCTCCCCTCTCCTCCAGGAGAGGGGTTGGGGGTGAGGGCGCTAAGACAACGCTTTCCCATCACATCATAAACCTCCACGCTTTGAACTTTGAACTTTGAACTTTCTATGGTCAATTGATTGCTGGCGGGGTTGGGGAAAAGATTTATTTGGGAAATGGAAGTAGTATTATCGGGAATATCGGTGATGACCGGATCGTGGAGTTTTGCAATAAAGATTTCTAAAGTATAAGGAGAGATTTGGTCAGCATTAATTAAAGTATCGTTACCAAAGATGATGCTCGTGCTGCTAAAGTATCCGGTCACAAAAACATTTCCATTAGCATCAGAACAGATAGCATTGCCATTGTCATTATTAGCTCCGCCAGCCCTCGCTGCCCAAAGCACATTTCCTGATGAATCATATTTCACAATATAAATATCATCCAACCCGACTGTGCTGAATGTAAAACTTCCAAAAGTAATCGTATTATTAAAGTGTCCTGTTGCGTAGGCATTTCCATTGCTGTTACTTGTTATACCTGTTCCGTAATCAGCACTTACTCCACCTGCACTCCTCGCCCACATAGTAGTTCCCGAAGAGTCATATTTCATAATGAAAATGTCTATTGAGGTAGAACTGTTAACTAATGTATCGTTGCCGAAAACAATGCTGGGACTTTGGAACATTCCTGTCACATAAGCATTACCATTATTGTCAACGTTTATGTCTGCTGGCTGGTCATTATTTGTGGAGCCTGCACTTTTCGCCCATAATACATTGCCTGCCGAGTCATATTTAGCAATAAAAATATCGTATGCCCCAACTCCTGAATTTATTAAAATATTACTTCCTATATAAAAGTATGCACTTCCAATATCTCCTGCAACATATACATTGCCAATCAGGTCTGTTGTAATGCTACTACCGCCTTCGTCATATACAGCCCCTGCCCCTTGTGCCCAAATCACATTTCCCGAAGAGTCATATTTGGCTATAAAAAAATCACTACCATAAGGCGATGATTGCTGTGCATTAAAGAAAAAAATGCTGCCAAAACTAATATAGGGACTCGCGAAAGATCCCGTTACATAAATATCATTGTAAATATCGGTTGCAATGTCGGATGCTCTGTCCAGCCATATACCTCCAGTTGTGCTTCTTGCCCAAAGTTCATTACCGGAAGAATCATACTTCAATATTAAAATATCACTCTGTCCTGCATTATACAAAGTATCGTTGCCAAAAATAAAAACGGGAGTGCCGCTGCCGAAGTATCCTGCTATATATGCATTATCACCTGCGTCAACAGCAATGCTTGTTGCAGTTCCTCCTCCCGTATTTTTCGCCCACAAAAGGTTTCCTGACGAATCATATTTAGCGATAAAAATAGTATAAGCTCCGTATAATGTATCGTTACCAAAAATGATAGTATCGCTGCTGAAGTATCCTGTCAGATATACATTTCCTATAGCATCGGAAGCAGTGCTCCAGCCTTGCTCATTATTATTTCCATGTGCACTGCGCGCCCATTGCCAGGTTTGTGCAAAAGAACTTCCAACAATGAGGAGAAGAAATAAAATAACCGCAACTATTTTTTTTCCCGATAGCAATCGGGATTTCACTTTGTTCAACATCTCATCACATTTTAAAATTCATCCCTCAAAGGTGAGCACAAATTTTCACAAAAAAAAATCCGCATCGCTGCGGGACTAATTCTCAATTCTCAATTCTCAATTCCCTTTTACGGAATCGGCTCTTCGCCCGGTGCCGCTCCGTGCGCTTCGTCCAGCACCACATCAAAGCCCCACTCGCTCAGGTTTTCTTCCACGCCTGCGTTCACATTGAGGAGCCGGTCGCGGATGCCGGTATAAGAATAATACAGCGTGCCAACCGTTTCCGAGGTCTGTCCTTCGGCATAGCCCTGTTTGGCTTCCACCTGCTGGTTGAGCGCTTCCTTCGCCTGGCGCAGCGTAACGCTTTCGCCCAGCACCGTGTTGGCGCTGCCGAGTTTCCAGGCGGCTTATGATATCCTGAAGGTGAGGTTTGCCGCGCAGGGTGGCGGCCGTCCAGCTGACGTCTGATTTATTGTATTCCTTCTCCCCGCAAATGTTTCTGCGGAGATTTTTTATGCCTTATGAAAGAAGTTAAAAGTTGAAATTATAACTATAATGGATAGATAAACCTCCCTGTCAGTGTAGTTCATCTATCTATTAAGCATAGATAAACCCCCCTGATGGTGGAGTTTATCCATCTATTTATGATAGATAAACTCACATGACAGTATGGTTAAACCCTACTGTCAGGGTAGTTTATCTGTCTTTGAGATATGGATAATCCCTACTAACAGCATGGATTATCTCCCCTTACAGGGAGGTTAATCTATGTATTATGGTGATGAAACTCGGAATACATTAAATTAAACTTAAAAATATAATCCATGGAAAAATTAAAAACTCATATCGGGCAAACGATAAAGCAACATGTAAAAGAACACCGGGTTTCGCAGGCGGCATGGGCAAGAAGACAAGGCGTGAATCAGCAGGCGGTCTGGAGATATCAGAAGCAGCCATCCATGAGGGTTGATACGCTGTTCACCATTTGCCAGATGCTCAACAAAAAACATTAAAATTTTTATGCCTGAAAATCAAACCTTCGGCTCTGGAATCTCATACCTTGGCGTTGGAATCTCTTGCCTTGTCGTTCCAACCTGATACCTTGATGTTGAAATCTCTTGCCTTGTCGCTCGAACATGATGGTCTGGCATTGTGGAATCATGGATAAGTTTTTAATTGTCTTCCTTGCGCATATCAACTAACGGACAACCCATAACGCAACGCTGTTTTATCTTTACTTTTAAAAAATTTTTAATCCTGAATCCAATCCCGAAGCGGATGCGAAGCCACTTGAAAAACCGAAAGTCAACAGCAGCGGATAATTTAATTATTGCGTGGGCGGTTTTATCAGCCGCTGTTATTTCAAATGCATCAGCGCAGGATTATCCCGCAAAAAATATTTACAGGATTTATGTTGAAGCCAGCGGACAATATATACGCGAGCGTGCATTTGAAGATGTGTCCGGTTTATACAGCGTAACATCCGGCTCGCTGCTGCTGAGTGTTCCGGTCATTTCCAAAGTTCTCGAAGGCAGGGACATGACCAAGAAACTTTTTGGCGTTGTCGTGAAAGGAAAGGGAGAATTGACGGTGCCGGAAATAAGTTTAACAAAATCGCGCCACCTGCTCATTGATGGTTCGTTGAGCGCAGGCGCGCTGTACAACGGAAATAAAAACACCTGGCAGGGAAACATCACCGCCTCGTTTGCCGAAGACAACACCACGCTTTCATCCATGCGGATTCGGTTTGGCGGTCATGCCTTGTTCACGCACAGGGTGAATAACAAATTCGCCTGGCAGATGGGCGCTGCCCGGACATACATTTATGGCGAAGGGAAATTTTTTCCGCTGCTCGGAAGCAACATCTATCTCAGTGCGCGCGACCGCCTTGCCCTGCTTTTGCCGATGCATGTTTCATGGATTCATTCCTACAACTTCAACAACATCATGCGGGTGTATGTTGCTCCCGCGGGCGCAGTGAACCGTTTCAGGAATAACGACCTGGTTCCCGGTGCCGAAAACATAATTTATTTCCGCAGACGGGAATTCAAAGGCGGAATTGTGTGGCGCATAAAGGTCGCGCCCGCGCTCATCATTTCGGGAGGAGGCGGAATTCTCGCAGAGCGCAATCTGTTCTTTTCTGAAAAAAATAATTCGGAATATTTACTGCGCAAGCAGCCGCAACGCTGGTGGTTTATCGAGGCAGGAATTAAATTCCGCTTCGGAACCGAAAAACTTTATGAATTCATGCGCCCTGATGAACTGATGTTTAATGAAACAGATTTTCTGCATTATCTGTTCGACTGGGACGAAAATCAAATGCCGAAGGATATTTATTAGAAGACAATGTGAAAGGGTTTTACCTTCAGATAAAGGTAAACCCCTTTTTAAAACACTTTATACAAACGATGGAGGAGAAAAAAATTCTGATTGCAGGCGGAAGCGGGCTGATAGGGAAAATGTTGTCGGAGCATTTTTCTTCGCATGGTTATACGGTGAATATTTTATCAAGACAAAGAGAACCCCGGAACAATTTTTATTTCTGGAATCCGGCAAAAGAAATGATGGATGACGAAGCGCTGCGCGATGTTGCATGCATCATAAACCTCGGAGGCGCTTCCCTTGCCGCTGGGCGATGGTCTCAAAAACGCAAGCAGGAAATCATCAACAGCAGGATACAGAGCACCGATTTCCTGTTTCACAAACTGAAAACCGGGAAGCATTCTGTAGAGACGTTTATCTCAGCATCGGCTGTCGGCTATTACGGAAATCACGGAGATGAATGGGTTGACGAATCCTTTCCTGCCGGGGAAGATTTTCTTTCCAAGTGCTGTCGCTATTGGGAAGAATCTGCAATGAAAGTTTCTTCACTTGAAATCCGCACAACAATTTTCAGGATTGGAATTGTGCTGACGAAAAACGGAGGCGCGCTTCCTTTACTTGCTTTGCCTGTAAAATTATTTGCGGGTTCTCCGCTCGGCAGCGGCAGGCAATTCATTTCCTGGATTCATCACCGCGATTTATGCAGCATGTTTTTGAAGGCGGCTGAAGACAAAAGAATGAATGGGATGTTCAATGCAGTTTCCCCGGAGCCGTTAACCAACAAAGAATTTATGAAAACGCTTGCACGTATTTTTCACCGTCCGTTCTTTCTTCCGGCTGTTCCCGCACCGCTCTTGAATTTAATTCTTGGCGAGAAAGCCGTAACAGTTACCGGTGGACAGCGCGTATCCTGCAAAAAAATTCTGGATGCGGGATTTGCTTTTCAATTTCCCGCGCTGCGAAACGCGTTGGAGGATATTTATCAGAAAAATCAGTGATGTAGATTTAAGAAGAAGAATTTTCTAGCAACCGCACATAAAACCGAATCACATCTTTGTAATTCTCCACGCTGATGCGCTCGTTGATTCCGTGGATACGCTTCAGGTCTTCGTTGCTCAGCACAAGAGGGATAAAACGAAAAATATTTTTGCTCACCTTGCCGTAGTGCCGCGCATCGGTTGTCCCCACAACAAGATAAGGAGCCGTAATCACGGTGGGAAAAATTTCCCTGATGCTTTTTGAAATGGCAGTGAAGCCGGAAGAATTCACGTCAGAAACATTTGACGCATTGTAACTGATTCCTTTCAGCGTTATATTTATGCGTAAATCGTCAATGACATTTTTCACATGAGTAACAATATCTTCCACCTTTTCCCCCGGAAGAATTCTGAAATTAATTATAGCTGAAGCATGATGCGGCAAAATATTTTCTTTGTCCCCCGCGTTGAAAATTGTAGCGGCAGTTGTCGTGCGGATGCCGGAGTTAGTAGAGTTTTTTTTCGAGAGAATATTTTTTATCACGGGGCTGAACAGCCAGGGGTTGGCAAACACGAGCCGGTTGGTGAAATTCATTTCAGGCGCGATGAAATCGAAAAGTCCTTTTGTGCCGCCATCGTAGCGCGAAGGAAACGGATGTGCCTCGAGTTTTGCAATGGCGCTGCTCAGAATTCCGATAGCTGTTTGCGGAGGCGGCATGGACGAATGCCCGCTTTCTTCGTCAATGCTCAATTCAACGGTTGCATATCCTTTCTCGGCAATGCCGATAAGCGCTACCGGCTGTTTCACTTCTTTAATTACATCCGTGACTATGCTTCCGCCTTCATCAAGAATAAATTCGGCTTCAATATTTTTTTTAAAAAACCACTCTGCCATTTTTTTTGCTCCGCTGCCGCCCACTTCTTCATCGTGACCGAAAGCAAAATAAATTGTGCGTTGCGGAACGAAATTTTTTCCGAGCAAATATTCCACAGCTTCAAGCAAGCCGAGCACTCCGCATTTATCATCGAGAGTGCCGCGCCCGTGAATGAAACCGCTATCAAGAGCTCCGCTGAATGCCGGATGC
>DATDOJ010000015.1:0-6092 GCA_035293345.1 Bacteroidia bacterium | reverse complement strand
ATCATCGTGGCAAATGCTCCATAGAGAATGGCGATGGATGCGAGCAAAATAATTATTCCTGAATATTCGTGAGCGGCTTCGGGCATGAGGTAGGTTGCAACACGAAGACAACCGTAACCGCCAAGTTTCATTGAGATTCCCGCGAGAAACATAGAACCAGCTGTAGGCGCGGATGAGTGTCCGTCTGGCACCCATGTGTGAAACGGGAAGATAGCAGTGAACACTCCAAAGCCGATAAACAACAGCGGGAAAAATATGCGTTGAATGTCTGTTGGAATATGCTGCTGAGAAAGTCTGAGTAAATCAAATGAGTTGATGCCGGAGAGCAAATAAATTCCGAGTATGCCGACAAGCACCAACGCAGAACCGCCCATGAGCATCAGTGCGAGTTTGTTTGCGCTGTATTCTTTTTTCCCGCTGCCCCAGATTCCGATGAGAAGATATTTTGGAATGACGGCAATCTCAAGGAAGAAAAAGAGAGTGAATAAATCCAACGAGATAAAAAATCCGTAAGCACCCATGGCGAGAAGCAGGAGAAGAAAATAAAATTCCTTAGTCATGTTTTCAATATTCCACGAGACGAGAACTCCGGCAATGACAACGAAAGCGGTAAGGAGAATCATGGCAATTGAAATACCATCCACGCCAATAAAATATTCTATGTTGAGCGGAGCGAACCATGTATATCGCTGCTGGAAAAGCATCTGTTCCATATTGCCTGCGGCTCTTTCATTTCTGAAAGCGAAAAGCAAAACAAAAGTCATCGCCAACTGAATTGATGCTCCGGCAAGCGAAATTATTTTCACTTGCTGCGCATTGCGCGAAAGCAAAACCACGATGGATGTGATGAGAGGGAGCAGTATGAGTAGGGAAAGATTCATTGTGCTGTTTCGTTATCGTGACATCATATAAATGAAGAGTGCTGCAAACGCAATCACGCCTCCGAAGAAATACATCGCATAGTTCTGCACCTTGCCCGACTGAAATCCGCGGATGATTTCTGAAATGGTCTGTGCAGTTTCTCCTGTAAAGTTTATCATTCCGTCAACAATGTTTCTGTCAACCCATGCGGCAGGACGACCGATGAGATTGAAGACAATTTTCTTCGTCACGAATAAATAAATTTCGTCTATGTAGAATTTGCTGTAAGCCGCGCGATATATTCCACTCAGTGAATTTGAAATTTTATCCGGAAAATCATTTTGTGTTTTGTACATCCGCATAGCAATAAATATTCCTGCAAGTCCTACCGCAACAGGAGCAATCGCCATGTTCAGATGAAACTCGGAAAGGAGTACTTTACCATCAGACGTTACAAAATTTCCAAACGGAATTAATCCTGCCAGCGCGGCACCGATGCAAAGTATGACAAGGGGCATCAGCATCGAGAAACTTTCTTCGCCAGGATGTTCGCCATGCGGATGATGTTCGCCCTTCCAGAAAATATTGAAGTATAAACGGAACATGTAAAATGCTGTGATCCCTGCTGTGATTAATGCAACCCAGTAAATAAGTTGGTTATGATTGTAAGCAGCAAGAAGAATTTCTTCCTTACTGAAAAATCCTGAGAATGGTGGAACTCCGGCAATTGCTAAACACGCAATAAGAAAAGTGATATGAGTGACCGGCATATATTTTCTCAACCCGCCCATGTCCTTCATTTCATTGCTGTGAATAAAATGAATCACAACACCTGCCCCGAGGAAAAGCAGTGCTTTGAAAAATGCGTGAGTGAATAGATGAAACATAGAACCCATGAAACCAACTCCTTCTTCTCCGCCATAACCTGAAACACCGAGCGCAAACATCATGTAACCGATTTGCGACATGGTGGAATAGGCAAGCACACGCTTGATATCAGTTTGGGTACAGGCAATGATACCCGCGATTAACGCTGAGAACACTCCGACATACGCAACCACATCCAGAGCAACGGGACATGACAACGCAAACACAGGAAATAATCTTGCAACAAGAAATACACCTGCAACAACCATCGTGGCAGCATGGATGAGAGCGGAGACAGGCGTGGGACCTTCCATCGCATCAGGCAGCCAGATGTGCAGAGGAAACATTGCCGACTTTCCAGCGCCACCAACGAACACAAGAACCAATCCCCATGTAAGTGCTGACACGCCAAGAAAAGATGCTGCAACAATTTCTTTCTGATAACTTGATTCGTAACTGGTGAGACGTTCGATAAGCGTTCCGAAATCAAGAGTACCAGCATAGAAAGAGAGAATTAAAATACCGATGAGAAATCCGAGGTCGGCAAAGCGCGTGACGATGAATGCTTTTTTAGAGGCGGCAACTGTAGACGGGCGGTCGTAATAATATCCGATGAGTAAGAAAGAAGATACACCGACAAGTTCCCAGAAAATATAAATCTGAAAAATGTTGGATGACATTACTAGTCCGAGCATGGAGAAAGTGAAGAGATTCAGGAAAGCGAAGAATGTAGGATAACGTTCTTCGCCTTTCATGTACCCGATGCTGTAAAAGTGTACCATGAATGAAACGAAAGAAACCACGACAATCATCATCACCGAAATCGGGTCGAGAATGACTCCCATGTCGATTGAAACGTCAGGAGAAAATTGCAGCCATGTATATTTGAATGCAACGATAGTCTGATAGACACCATCAACTTTTCCGTTAACAAAAAAATAATTGTAAGCCGTGACGAGAGAAATTAAAGCGGAAATAAAAAGGATTGTTGTTCCGATGATGCCGGAAAAATTCCTGAAATATTTTCTGCCGAACAAGCCGAGAATAATAAAGCCTGCTAAAGGAAGGAGCGGTATGAGAGCTAAGGGCAGAGGGTTATACATATTTTTAATACTTCAATTCACTTGTGCTTTCAACATCAATGGACTTATGACTTCTGTATAGGTTAATGATAATAGCAATGGCAACAGCCGCTTCGGCAGCAGCGATGGCAATGATGAAGATGGTGAAGAAGACACCGTCTAATTTATTTGCCCAGAGATATTTGTTGAACGCGATGAAATTCAGATTCACACTGTTCAGCATCAACTCTACTGACATGAGCATCGTGATGAGATTTCTTCTCGTGAAAAATCCAAATACTCCAATGAAAAATAAACTGAGGCTGACAAACAATATCTGATATAAACCGATTTCCATTTTTTCAATTTCTGATTTAGTGTTTGAGCCCCGATGCATCGGAAGAGGGTACTTCTGAATTACTTTTCAATGCAATGACAATACATCCAATCATGGAGGCTAGCAGCAGCACACTGACCACCTCAAACGGAAGAGCATATCCTGTTTTATCCACATCAAGCATCATACTTCCAATCTGTGCAACAGAAGTTGATGATGCAGGTTCTGCAGTTGCTGTGAAAGTATGTTGACTTAACAGCAGCCATGAAAATGCAAGGCCGAACAATGCCGCCAGCGCGGAGAAAATTATTCTACCTCCCGGTGGCTTTGGTAAATCAATGCCTGCTTGCTGTGTGAGGAAGATGGAGAAAATAATCAGCACAACAATTCCTCCGACATAAACTACAATTTGCACTGCAGCAATGAAATCATATTGCAGCCAGAAATAAATTCCTGCGACACCTATCAGAGAAAATAAAAGATGAATTGCCGCGCGGAAAATTTTCAGCGTGGAAACAGCAAGCAGACCATTCACTAATGTGAATGCTGCCAGCAGGTAAAATATTATTTCGTTAGATCCCAATTTTTAATTTTTAATTCTCTTTTTTTTATTTTACTCAACGCCCTCCATTAATTTAGAACCCGGTTTGTTTAAAACTTTTGTCAGTTCGCTTCGATCGTAAACACTGTGCTCAAATGTCTGAGCCATTTTGATTGCGTTTGTCGGACATGCCTCAATACAAAGGTTGCACATGGTGCAGAGTTCAAGATGGTAAACAAATTTGTCAATCGCCTTTTTCTTTTTGCCGTCAGGAGTAATATCAAATTTGGTTACGATTTTAATTGTTCCGTTCGGACAGGCAATTTCACATGTCGTACAACCGGTGCAGCGGTGCTCGTTCTTTTCATCGTGCGTCATTACCACTTCTCCACGGAATCTCTCAGGAAAAACCGGTTTTACATCAGGATACTCCTGCGTGATTATTTCTTTGTGATGCGTGAAATAATATCCCGTCCTGTTCATTCCGATGAGGAGGGATTTCAAAGAGGTGAAAATTGTTTTTATGTAGTTAGTCAGAAACATTTTTATCTATATCAGAAGTGCCATCCCATTATCGCCATCAGCGTTACAAATAAAACATTAACCATACTAATCGGTAAGAGATATTTCCATTCGAGATTCAGAAGCTGGTCAATGCGGAGGCGCGGAAAGGTCCAGCGGAACCACATGATGACAAATATGAGGAAGAAAACTTTTCCGAAGAACCACACGATGGACGGAATATAATCCATGATGTGGTTGAACGCTTCCCAGTTGCCGATGTGAAACGGCATCCATCCTCCGAGAAATAAAGTTGCTGCGATGGCGCATGCAACAAAAATGTTTGCGTACTCAGCAAGAAAGAACAGCGCGAATTTCATTCCGGAATATTCCGTGTGGAATCCTGCCGTGAGTTCTGATTCGGCTTCAGCCATATCAAACGGGGCGCGGTTTGTTTCAGCAGTAACGGCAATAAGGAAAATAACAAAAGCGATGATGACAGGAATATGCCCCTTGAAAATCCACCAGCCGCTCTGCTGCGATGCAATGATATCGGACAATTGCAAACTTCCCGCGAGAATTACAATGGCAATGATGGATAAGCCGGCAGACAATTCGTAGCTCACAATCTGCGCACCACTGCGCATTGCACCAAGTAAAGAATATTTGTTGTTGCTTGCCCATCCCGCCATCAGAATTCCGATGACAGACACTGATGAGATTGCAGTAACATAAAGCACCCCGATATTAATATCCCACAGCTGCCAGTTTTTGGCGAATGCAATCGGAGCCATCAGTAGCATGGCAGAAATCATCACTACATAAGGAGCAAGGTTGAACAGGAATTTATCTGCCCCGTTCGGTGTCAGTCCTTCTTTCAATAAAAGTTTTAAAGTATCGGCAGCGGTTTGCAGCATGCCTTTATATCCAACGCGATTCGGTCCAAGACGCACCTGCATATAGGCGGAAACTTTTCTCTCCATAAAAACGAGAACCAGTCCAAGCACCGCAAAGAAAGTAATCATGAGAATTCCGGCAATAGAAAATTCCAACAGCAATGCAATCGTTGGATTGAATGTGCTATTCAACCATGTGTGAACAATATTAGTTATGGCTTCTATGCTCCACATATATTATCTGTCAATATCCGGTATTACCAAATCCAGCGAACCCATAATTGCAACCAGGTCGCCAATCTTATATCCCTTCGCCATGTGATTGAGCGCGGAGAGATTTGAAAATCCCGGTGAACGGAATTTAATTCTGTAGGGTGTGGTTCCTCCTTCGCTCACAATATAAACTCCAAACGTGCCACGCGCTGTTTCCACTCTTGAAAAAAATTCTCCTTTCGGTAATTTCAAAACTGTTTTTGTCTTTGCCTGAAATTCTCCTTCCGGAATATTGTCAATCAACTGCTCAACGATGGAAAGCGACTCACGCATTTCCCTGACGCGAACCATGTAACGCGAATAACAATCACCACCAGTTTCCAGAATCTCTTCAAACTTCAACTGGTCATAAATTTCATACGGATACCATTTACGGACATCACAACTTACTCCGCTCGCGCGTCCGATTGGACCGGTGCAGCCGAATGAAATTGCATCTTCTTTAGAAATAGTTCCTACGTTCTGCATTCTATTCAGGAAGATGACATTGTCCGTGACCAACTCATCATACTCATCAATTTTTGTTTTGAAGAAAGCGATGAATTCTTTCGTTCTCTTCTGAAAGTTCAGATGCAAGTCAAACATCACTCCGCCCGGAACCATGTAGTTCATGGTGAGCCGCGC
This sequence comes from Bacteroidia bacterium, assembly GCA_035293345.1. Classification (GTDB taxonomy): domain Bacteria; phylum Bacteroidota; class Bacteroidia; order AKYH767-A; family 2013-40CM-41-45; genus 2013-40CM-41-45. Next base: position 131 of record DATDOJ010000015.1, on the reverse strand, counting down.
ACCGCAGGTTTCTTCCATGATGCTGTTTATCATTTCGCGCTCACGGAATGCGTGGAAGAAAGGAGTGAGCGCTCCTACATCCATTGCCATCGCTCCCCACCACAACTGATGCGAAGCAAGACGCGTGAGCT
>DATDOJ010000014.1:0-2304 GCA_035293345.1 Bacteroidia bacterium | reverse complement strand
GCCGCTGCATTTCTTCTCTGTTGTCCCGATTGGTCGGGCGGTGGTGGCGGTGGAAGCAGCTACGTGAATTCATCGGCTGCAACTTTGATGGCGCACACGCAGGGTTATCAAACAGGAAATGGATTGGTGACGATTACGTATATCATCACGGGAAATAATGAGCAGGTTTCTTCATCGGGAATTAAAGTTTTTCCGAATCCGGCAGGAAATCAGTTGGCAGTAATCAGTTGGCAGTTGGCAATTAGTGAAATTGAAATCTTTGATGCATTTGGCAGGCAAGTTTTCAGTCAACGACTAACGACTAACGACAAACAAAAAGCAATTGACGTTTCCGGATTTGTCCGGGGAGTTTATTTTGCCCGTGTGCAAACTGAAAAAGGAATCCGCACGGCTATGTTTGTGAAGGAGTAACTGACTGATGTTACGCAAACAGTAAAAATGTCTCGCAAAGTCGCAATGTGCGCAAGAGAACAAGTTCGCAGAGTTAAAAAAATCGTTAATGATCCGTCAGCTGACGGAACTTGCGGGCTTTTCACTTTGCCCCGATAGCTATCGGGGTCCACACGTGTCCGAAACCTTTGGAATCACTTGCCTGACTTGTCCCGTAGGGACTAAAACTTTACTCTCTAAGGGCTTCATTATATTTCGGACAGTTGTGCTATCGGGGTCTTTGCGAAAAATAAACTTGCATAACATGAGTAACTAATTTTTTTGCCTGCCCGTAGCAAAATAAATAAGCACCACTCCTGCTCCTGCTGCGGAAAATAAAAACACAACCATTGCTCCTGCCTTAAGCCAGAGCAATCCGGCAACGGTGCTTGCGGCTAACGCTGCCAAACTCGACATGCCGGAATAAAAACCGAGCGCTGTCGCCCGCTCATTTTTTTCGCACAGCCCGCTGAGCCATGCACGCGAAACGGTTTCAGCGATGGCGGCATAAATTCCATAAAAAATAAAAAGTGTGAACACCGCCCATGCTGATGAAGCGAACGCCATTCCAAAATATGTTCCGATAAAAAATATTAAGCCCACCATAAAACTTTTTTTCATTCCTATTTTATCCGCTATCGCACCTGCAGGAAACGCGAACAGCGCGTAAACGAGATTGTAAAAAATGTAAGCGAGAATTACCTGCTCGTCTGTTGCTCCTGCATCTTTTGCCCTGAGCAAAAGAAAAACATCCGAACTGTTGATGAGTGCGAACGCGATTAGTCCTGCCGCGGCATGCTTGTAGGAGGGGGAAGATTTTTTCCAATAGGAAAAGAAAGAGAAAACATTCCGCAGAGATAATTTTTCTGTTGAAACAAATTCTGATTTTTTTTCTTTAATCAAAAAAAGCAACGCCACAGCAACAATGGCGGGAAAGAATGCATAAATAAAAAGCTGGCGGTATTCTCCCGGATTATAATGCAGCCACACCAGCGCGACCAGCGGCCCGAGCGCTGCACCGAACGTATCAGCAGCGCGGTGAAATCCGAAAACTTTTCCGCGATGTGCAATTTCTGATTCATGTGCGAGTACTGCATCGCGCGCGGCTGTACGGATTCCCTTTCCGAGCCGGTCGGAACTGCGCGCAAGAAAAATCACCGGGATGCTCGTGAACAAACCGATGAGCGGTTTCGAAATCGTGCTGAACAAATAACCGATAATCACAAACGGCATTCTCCTGCCTGACACATCAGACCATTTTCCGAAATATCCTTTAGTCAACCCGACCACCGCTTCGGCAAAACCCTCGAGCAAACCAATCCATAACACCGTGAAACCGATGCTTTTCAAATAAGCAGGCATCACTGGATAAAGCATTTCGCTCGAAATGTCAGTCAGTAAACTGACGACTGAAAGCGTAACGATGATTCGGGTGAGGTACGGTTTCACGAATAAAAAAACTGAATATCGAATTCAGAGAATAAAAATTATCAATTCAAGCGAACTTCAACATTCAAAATTCAAAATTCGATATTCATTATTCAAATATCCCCCACCATTTTTTCCGGCTTCACCCACCGGTCGAATTGTTCTGAGGTGAGCAAGCCAAGTTCGATAGCGGCTTCGCGAAGCGTCTTGTTTTCCCTGTGCGCCTTCTTGGCAATCTTCGCTGCATTCTCGTAGCCGATGTGCGGATTGAGCGCTGTCACCAGCATGAGTGAATTCTCAAGATTCTTTTTTATATTTTCTGCAATCGGTTCGATGCCTGCAGCGCATTTGTCGTTGAATGAAACGCACACTTCACCGATGAGGCGCGCGGAGTGAAGGAAGTTGTAAATCATCACCGGCTTGAAAACATTCAGTTCGAAATGCCCT
>DATDOJ010000013.1:0-7115 GCA_035293345.1 Bacteroidia bacterium | reverse complement strand
GTAAAGGGAACCATCGTGAGCATATTGCCTGATGATGTCGCCAAATTCAAACTTCACTTCTCCCGAGCGTGCCGAAGCATTGCTCGGAGTGAATTCATGGAAAATATAATTCATGCCGAAGCGGAAAGTGTGTTTGAGATTCGCATAATAGGTGAAATCAATTTTGCCGGTGTAGTCGCGGATGCCGCTGAAAAGTTTAAACTCAAAATCTTGCTGCCCGCCACCGAATTCAAAATAGTAATCAGAGAATATCAATGAAGTGTTCACAAACATTTTGTCGGAGAACAGATGATTCCACCGGAATGAAGTAGTTGCGTTTCCCCACGGCACATCCACCTTGAAACTCGAAAGCGGACTACGGTAGCGGAACACATCGCGCCCGAAATATCCGCTCAGGAACAAGCGGTCTTTATCCGACAACCTGTAATTTATTTTCGTGTTGAGGTCGTAGAAGTAATAGAGGTTGCCTTCAATATCGGAACCCTCGGGGATAAATGGTTTGCGGAGGAATAAATCAATGAATGTTCTGCGCGCAGAAACAATGAATGAACATGTATCTTTTTTAATCGGTCCCTGCACGGTGAGCCGAGAAGCCACAAATCCCAGTCCGCCTTCGGCATGATACTCTTTCATATTTCCTTCCTTCATGGAAATGTCGAGAACCGAGGCAAGCCGCCCGCCATATTGCGCGGGCATGCCACCTTTGGTGAGCGTTACATTTTTAATTGCATCGGAATTGAAGACGGAAAAAAATCCGAACAGGTGTGAGGCATTGTAAACTACCGCTTCATCGAGCAGAATAAGATTCTGGTCGGGTCCGCCACCGCGAACATAATATCCTGTGTTGCCTTCCCCCGCACTCATCACCCCGGGCAAAAGCTGAATCGTCTTGAGCACATCCACTTCACCCATGAACGAGGGAAGTGTTTTTATTTTTTCCACCTCCAGTGTTGTGCGTCCCATCTCTGTGCTCTTTACATTGCGGTCGGGTTTGTCGCCTTCAATCGTCACTTCTTTTGTTTCGATGGTTTTGTTTCGGAGATTGATGTTGATGTGCCAATCCTTTTCGAGCGCAAGAGGAATTTGCTCCTCGATGAAACCAAGATATGAAATCACAAGTGTGTAGTTTCCTTCTTTTACCGTGAGCGAATAGAACCCATAGGCATTGGTCATGGTACCCTTTAAAAGCTCTTTGATGTAAACCGTAGCGCCAATCATGGTTTCGCCTGTGGCATCTTCCTTCACGTAACCGCTGACAGTGTACTTGTTCTGTGCGATTGCATCAATGCACAATCCAAAAAACAAAGCCGCACAAAAAATAATTTTTCTCATGCGGCTAAAATCTGAAAAGTTCTTTTAGAAATGTTGCCTGAGTTTAACACTTAATACGTTCTTAATGTGAAACCGTAAATCAGCATTTTAATCTTCAAGAACACCGAACTTCCCGTTATGAAAATCCTGGATTGCCTCTGCCAGTTCCGCGCGCGTGTTCATCACAAACGGACCTTGAGCAGCGATGGGTTCATTGATTGGCTCACCGCTTAGCACAAGCACGATAGAATTCTCAAGCGCTTCAACCGCGAACTGTTCTCCGTCATTTTCGAACAGAACAAAATGATTGGCAGGAACAGTTTCACCATCATTTACTTTTATACTTCCTTCAATCACGAGCAATGCCGTGTTGTAATTCTGTGGAAAAGAAAACTCTGCTTTCGAGCCATTGTTCAATTTCGCATTGAGCAGATTGACAGGCGAAAATGTTGATGCAGCGCCTTTCACATTGTTGTATTCACCGGCAATCACTTCAATCACTCCGCCCTTGTCAGCAAGTTGAAATTTAGATATACTGCTGTTAGGAATGTCCTGGTACTTCGGTTTAGACATTTTATATTTCGCTGGAAGGTTCACCCACAACTGCACCATCTGGAATTCACCGCCCTTGCGGCTGAATTCTTCTTCGTGATATTCTTTGTGCAGAACTCCGGACGCTGCCGTCATCCACTGTACATCGCCTTCACCGATGACACCGCTGTTGCCCGCGCTGTCGTGATGCGCCACTTTTCCTTTGTAGGCAATCGTCACTGTCTCAAACCCGCGGTGCGGATGAACGCCAACCCCACGCGGAGTGTCGGTGGGAGGGAAGTAATGTTTTGAACCGTAGTCGAGCATCACGAAAGGCGTCATGCGTTCCATGTCGAGGTGGTAACCGCTTGGAATAAAATTATGCACGCGGAAACCATCACCTACAAAGTGAGGCGCCCGTGGCGGAACGATGATTTCAATGCTTCTTGGTTTCATAAGTGTTATTTTTATTTACGGAGTAAAATTACACCAGGAAGTAATCGTGGAAATTGATGCAGGATAAGAAATGGGAACTCCAGCGGGATTCATTTCTCCTCCACCATCCTGAAATATTTCAGATAATTTTCCTGTTGTGAAATCACGGAGTAGCGTTCCACCACCGTTTGCCGGGCTTTCCTTCCCATTTCCCTTCTCAGCGCTTCCGATTCGATGAGTCGCGAAATTTTTTCAACCCATTCGTCAACGTGCGATGCAAGAAATCCGTTCACTCCATCACTGATGATTTCCGTGTTCACTCCCACAGGCGACATCACCGTGGGTATTTCCAGCGCCATGTACTGCAGCCCCTTCAGTCCGCATTTTCCTTTTGACCACTCATCGTCAGGCAGCGGCATAATGCCGATGTCAATGGAGGACAGTTCTTTGATTTCATCTTTCTTGTTCCATCCGATGCCGCGTATGCCAAGTTCGTTGTTCACGAACGTGTCATCGCCAATCACCTTCACTGAAATTTTTTTTCCGAATTTGTTTTTCAAAATCCTCAGGAACGGAATGGCTAATTCAAAATGTTTTATCGTGGTGATGCTTCCGCTCCAGCCAATCACAATGGAGTCATTCAATGGTAATTGCATCTTACGGTATTCTTCCGTGTCAATGGTTGTCGGAATGAGCACAACGTTTTCGTTGAACTTGCGCGCGAAGTCAGCGAGATAATTATTGCCTGCAAAAATCAAATCGCTCATAGCGATAATGGTTCCCGTCTTGCCGGGATTCTTGAGCCAGTGAAATTTCCTGTTCGCCTCGCTGATGTCGAAATGCCAGATGGCGTCATCAAAATCGAAAATAATTTTCGCGTGCGACTTCTTGAATTTCCTCTCGAAGAAAGTGGAGCCGGTCATGAATGCTTCGCGCTGGATGAACACAATGTCGTAGTGGCGGATGTTTTCGTCAATCACATCACGCCATCGTTTGTAAGCGCTCTTTAAAAAAATGCGCAGCTTGTTAAATACATTTCCGGGCTGGTAAAAAATCTTATCATCCTTTTCGGAAATCAAATAGGAGAAATGATAATCGAAGCCATGCGCTTTCAGGTAATCCATGTATTGTTCGAAACGGAAACGCTGGCTGGGCGAGCGGTCTTTCCGGTGCGATGCTATGTATAGAACCTTGGGCATAGCAAAAAATTATTCCGTCCAGAAAGGAGGAAGCTTGTCGGTGATTTCAATATTGCTGAACTTGCTGCTTGATTTAACTCCTGTTTTCTTCGCCCATGCTGCCATCTTTTTCAATCCGTCTAACAGAGTGGTTTGAGATGTTATTTTGAAAATCCGCTGCGCTTTGGAATGGTCGGCATAAGCGTGAACCACTTCATTTCGCGGAGGCAGGTAGCGCAGTTCGCCTTTGATGCCCATTGCTTCCATCGTGGTTTTGGCAAGTTCGTTCACGGAATAAAAAGTGTCAGCACCGATGTTGAACGTTTCATTGTACGCTTCTTGCACGTTCACGCAATTGGCAATTACGGGAGCCACATCACCGATGTAGCTGAAAGCGCGTGTTTGCTTTCCGTCACCGAAAACGGAGAGTTGTTTTCCCTGCATAAGCTGGTTCATGAAAATCCCTACCACGTTCCTGTACTTGTCACCGAGGTTCTGATACTCGCCATAAACATTATGCGGACGGAAGATGATGTAATTAAGTCCGAACATTTCATGAGCTGTTTTTAAATCCATCTCCACGGCAAACTTGGCGATACCATACGGGTCTTCGGGATGTGGAGTGTCTTCTTCCCGCATGGGTGGTTTCAGCGCACCATAAACCGCAATCGAAGAAGTGAACACGAAGCATTTCACTTTGTGTTTCACGGATTCATTGATAAGATTAACACTGCCGATTAAGTTGTTCGTGTAGTTGAACCTTCGGATAAAATGACTCAAACCTTCAGCGGCATACGCGGCAAGATGATAGACGTAATCGAATTTATACTCCGAAAAAAGTTTCGCGGCAAGTTCATGGTCTGTCACGGACCCTTCGATAAAATTTACATCCCTGTTCACATTTTCCCTGAAGCCGCCACTCAAATCATCGAGCACAACAACCTTGTGATTTAAATTCACAAGTTCGTTTACAACATGAGCGCCAATAAATCCGGCACCACCGGTAACAAGGGAAGTTATCATCGCAAAAATTCGGTTGGCTAAGATATGGTATCTCAGAAAACGTTTACGCTGAATTAATATCTTTGAACGCAGATGAAACTAAAATTCATAGAGCTGCCTGCCAAAAACACTCCGCGATGGATAATTTTTTCCATTGACATTTTCATTTGCTTATGTTCCATTGTTCTTGCTTACCTGCTCCGGTTTAATTTTGAGATACCGGATAAGGAATTGCGGTCGCTGCAGTATGTAATTCCGTTCGTGCTTGGTGTGCGTATGACAGGGTTTATTTTATTCCGCACTTACGCAGGCATTATCCGCTACACGAGCACGCGCGATGCGCAGCGGATTTTTCTGACCACGTTGTCCGGCTCGTTCATTTTTGTTGCTGCCAATATTATTTCATTCAGCGCCACTGAAATCAACCTGATTCCTTATTCCATTGTCATCATTGATTTTCTCACGACTGTTTTCACCATGAGTGCTATGCGTGTGTTCGTGAAAACACTGTACATGGAGTTAAGGTTTCCTGCACGTGAAAAGAAAAATGTTATCATCTATGGCGCTGGCGAATTGGGTGTCACCGCCAAGCGCGCGCTCGACCGCGATGCGGGAACAAAGTACCGTGTCATTGCTTTTGCCGATGATGATGTCAACAAGCGCGGAAAACATCTTGAAGGCGTGCGCATTCATGATTCGGGAAAGGAACTCGATGACATGCTGAACGCGAATGAAGCAGAGCAAATCATTTTTGCCATCGGCAATATTTCCCAGCATCGCAAGAAGGAAATCATCGAGCAATGTTTGAATCATAATATCAAGGTGCTCGATGTTCCGCCTGTGAGCCGGTGGATAAACGGGGAACTCAGTTACAGGCAAATCCGCAAGGCGAGAATAGAAGACCTGCTCGACCGCGATGAAATACAGCTCGATGAGAACAGAATCCGCCACGATTTTTCCGGCAGGAGAATTCTTGTCACGGGCGCTGCCGGTTCCATCGGGAGCGAAATTGCGAAACTGCTTGTTCCGTTTTCGCCTTCGCTGTTGATTCTGCTCGACCAGGCGGAATCACCGCTGCATGAACTTGAACTTGAAATCAAAGAAAAATTTTCTTTCACGAAATATGAAGCGGTGATTGGCGATGTGAGCAACAGCGAACGGATGAAGCGGTTGTTCGATTTGCTGAAACCGCAGATTGTTTTTCATGCCGCGGCATACAAGCATGTGCCGATGATGGAAAATAATCCGTCCGAGGCGGTGAACACGAATGTGCTTGGCACCAAAGTGATGGCTGACCTTGCTGTGGAATATAACGTGGAAAAATTTGTGCTCGTCTCCACCGACAAAGCGGTGAACCCGACCAACGTGATGGGCGCGACCAAGCGCATTGCGGAAATCTATGTGCAGTCGCTCAATAAAATCACTTCACAAAAGAGCGGGACAAAATTTATCACCACGCGGTTCGGCAACGTGCTCGAATCGAACGGCTCGGCTATTCCGCGTTTCAGAAAACAGATTGAGGAGGGCGGACCGATAACAGTGACGCATCCTGACATCACGCGCTTCTTCATGACTATTCCTGAAGCGTGCCGCCTGGTGCTGGAAGCGGGCGCGATGGGCAGGGGAGGGGAGATTTTTATTTTCGACATGGGGCACTCCATCAGGATTGCCGACCTGGCGAAAAAGATGGTGAAGCTCTCGGGGCTCGAACTGGGCAAGGACATTCAGCTTGTATATACAGGACTGCGCCCGGGAGAAAAACTTTTCGAGGAACTTCTCAACGACTCGGAGAACACCATGCCCACGCATCACACGAAAATTATGATTGCCAAAGTGAAGGAGTATGACTTCCCTGTCATCGAAAAAGAAATCAATGACCTCACCGCTCTCTTCGACAGGCAGGATAATGATTTGCTGGTAAGAAAAATGAAACAGATTGTTCCCGAATTCATCAGCCGGAATTCGGTGTATGAAAGATTGGACAGTGATTAAACCGGCTGCTTTCTTCGCGTGACAGGGAGGCACAAAAAACCACGAGTCCCCGAGGACTAACCTTCAGTCCACAAGGACTGACCTTGACTCCACAAGGACTGACCTTCAGTCCACAAGGACTGACCTTCAGTCCACAAGGACTAACCTTCGCTCCACAAGGACTGACCTTGACTCCACAAGGACTGACCTTGACTCCACAAGGACTAACCTTCGCTCCACAAGGACTGACCTTGACTCCACAAGGACTAACCTTGACTCCACAAGGACTAACCTTCACTCCACAAGGACTGACCTTGACTCCACAAGGACTAACCTTGACTCCACAAGGACTAACCTTCGCTCCACAAGGACTGACCTTGACTCCACAGAGCCAAAGGTTTGATTTTCAGGCATAAAGTTTTTACTGTTTTTTAGCCCTGAATAGCATTTTTAGACCTTTATAGGGCTTAATTATTAAATAACCAAGATAATTGTCTTAAGTAAATTACATATCGTGGCTAAAGCCCTTGAACTTTCATTATTAATCCACGACCTGAAGGTTGTGGCTATTAATTCTAACCGGCAACTTGTGTTACAGTAAGTAAATACACCGGGTTCTTTTAAGCCAACCGGCTAATCCCTGATAATTTTTCTCACCACCGTTTTCTCATCGGTAGTGATGCGGAT
>DATDOJ010000012.1:0-2760 GCA_035293345.1 Bacteroidia bacterium | reverse complement strand
AAACCATTCCGCAGATGAAAGATACAGCCCAAATGCTTTCAAAACTTGACCTCACAAATTCAAAATCCCGACTGCTCGCCATCATTGCCAATGAAAGAGGAGCTGTTGATGCCGCAGCGTTTGACGAAATAACTTTTCTCGGTTATCCATTTTCTGTGTCGGAAGAATTTCAGAAGCGGAATACCAATCACACCATTGCAGGGTCGTTGCCAGTTGTCGAAGCAATTCAGAATATCTGTATTAAAAAAAATAAGTAGCTTGTCATTTATATTTCCATGGGATTCGGAAATCCTTATGGCGAAAAATGGAGCGCTGATGTTGTCATAAAATGGGTGAAGCACATGGCGGAAGATGAATTGGTGGGAAATCTGGCTACAGAAAATTTAATCGGCTTTTGCAAAGAAAAAAATATTGAACTCTCCTTTAACGAGTCAGCACTCAACGAAGCGATTCTTGGCGCTGCAAGTATTTTCGGGTGAATGATATGTTTGAGTTGTTGCGAAATAAAAAATCATGTGTCCAGAATCCTTGTTTGTCCTGCGTTTCAAAGGTTTTCCCTATAAAAATCCCACAAATACTTTACTGGCAATAGTTTCAAGAGGCATAAAAATTATTTCGCAACAAGTCTGTTGATTTATTCTTTCACAAACTTCATCACCTTTTCTTCTTTAATATCATTAACTTTTATAAAATAAATTCCTGAAACCAATCCGGAAACATCAATACTGATTTGTTGCTCCACGGGATCCTTGACGCTCTCGCTAAAAACTTTTCGCCCTGTTATATCAAATATATCAATGCTCGATATTGCCAATTGCATATTGCCAATTGCCAATTTATTTCCCGCTGGATTCGGGAAAATATTTTCATTACGTATTTCATTACTGCCGAAGATTCCGGTGGACAAACAATCATCCACACTTCCCACAAACGACTGCACAAAGCCCGGCAGCCCGAGCGCGGATGTCACACCGTTAAAATTCGGGTCGAGGTCAACAAAGTGGTCAACGAAATTGCAAGAGGGAGCAAGAGCATTCGGTATGTTTATCACTCCAAGATGAGAATTGAAGGACTTACAGACGTAAATCTTTCCGTCAGGTCCCGTTTGAAGTGCATATACATCTGTGACCAATGCAACATTGGTTTGTGAAGCAATAATTGTCGCAGGGATTCCTGACGACAAATCGAATTGCTCAATGCTTCCCCCCCCAGCATACGTGCTCACATAAAGACGATTTGCATCCGGAGAAAATTCTGTTCCATACACATGGTCGAAAAAATAAATCGTTACCGGGTTTGAAACAACACCTACGGAATTATTGAAGTTGAACAGTTCAGCGGTGTTCAGGTAGCCGGCAGCAAGCGCGATATAATTTCCGCACGAAGAAAATTTCATCTGCCCGTACGAGTTCTGTATCTGGGTGCTGTCGTGAATAATGCCTGTATGAGAAATCACAGGTGCTGCCTGTAAACCCGAGGAGGTGAGCAGGTAAACATAAAACGCATCCGAGCCCCATTCGTGCACAGCAATCCAATAATCAGTTCCATTGTTATGCTGAACTGCAGTTAACTTTTCAGTTACGTGATCAAGGATGAAAATATTTTTGTTTGCCGTAACATCTCCGTTGCCTCCATCGAGAGTCATATCAACTTCCGAATAACGGAATCCATTCGCGCCCCCTGCTTCGTCAACCGTAAAAATAAAATAAACTGTGCTGCTCCCCGGCAGTGGAACGATGAGTGCAGATTGCGTTGCCGAAATTCCTCCTGTCAATCCTGTTCCGTTCGGCATCACCTGGTGCATGCGATTCCAGACCGTTACACCGTCCGAATAAAAAAGCAAATTGCCAAGCGAATCGGACATGGAAGAACATCCCTCATTTGTGTTTATCGCAGAAGGGGAAATTGCGACCGGGCTTCCACCTGTAAAATCGAGTCCTGCCAGCACACCGAAATACCACTTATCCACTCTGTGCTGTGCCCATGCAAGAGTATGAACGAATAAAAGCGTGAATATAATTTTTTTCATCTTAAAATTATTTTTGTTTGGTAAAGTTACATAATATTCCATGTAATAAATCGTTATGATTTCACCATCCCGTTTTCGCCACGCTATTATATTTGCCGGATGCGCATTAAAATTCAGATGAAAAACTATTTTGCCCTCGTGTTTGTTATTGCTTCAGTATTCCTGAGCAATGTTGCAATTGCACAGCGCGAAGGATACCTGCAGATGTTCGGCAACATCAGGAAAGACCAGAAAAATCTTGAAGGAGCTGAAATAAAAATCAGCCGCAACAATGCCGACATTCAAACGCTGTACACCACTTCCAACGGAAAATTTGTTTTCAACCTTCCGCTGAACGGTGAATTTCTTGTAACCATCAGTAAGCCCGGGCTGTTCAGCAAAAGTGTCAGCATTTCCACCTCCGTTCCTGAAGATGATAAGGAAATTATTTTCTCCTATAAATTTAATGTTGACCTTATTGCAGTTATCGGTGATGTTGCGCAATCAGAAGCCCTAGCAAAACCTATTGCAAAAATTGCCTACAACAAAACCTTTCAGGATTTTGACTATGACCAGGAATACACCAAGCAAACCAAAACTCAGGTTGACCAGATTTTAAAAGATGCCGAGATGAAAGCCCGTGCCGATTCCACAGCCACTGCCCAGGCAGAAAAGAGACGCAGAGATGAGGCAGAACAGACACGGCTCGAGGCAGAAAGAAAACATAAAGCCGATTCAACGGCTTCTGCTCA
>DATDOJ010000011.1:0-4418 GCA_035293345.1 Bacteroidia bacterium | reverse complement strand
TTTGTCTTTTAATTCTTCTGCCATTTTCAGAGAGCGTAAATGATATTCAAGAGCTTTATCAAAATCTTTTTTCTTTTCATAAATCAATGCCACATTATTCAGGGCATCAGAAATTCCCTGTTGGTCTCCTGCGTCTTCCATCTTATGCAATGCCTGCTGAAAATAGAACAGCGCTTTGTCATAATCGAGCTTGGCATAATAGATAGACCCAATCATCATCATGCTTACGGCAGTTGAATATTTGTCATGGGATGATTGAGCTAATTGCATTGCCTGCATGGAATAATTCATGGCTTTATCAAACATGCCTTGTTCATTATAGGCAAGTCCTATATATTGAAGGCATGCTATTGTGCTTTTGTTTAAACGATGCGCCTCAAATATTTTCAGCGCCCTGAACAAATAATCAATTGCCTCATTATATTTTCCGGAGATAAAATTTAAATTGCCAATGCTGTTGTATGCTTTAGCAATCAGCGTATCATTGTTGATGTTTTCCGCCAGCTTTAATCCTTCCTCGTAATAGGCAAGCGCTGTATCCGGCAATGATTTTTCATATTTAGAAGCTAAAAGATAATTGATTGTAATCTTTTCAAATTCGGGGGCTTGCCGTAAAAGAATTTTCAAACTATCTATTTCTCTTTGCTGCGCATAGGAGAAATTAAAAAGCAAACAAAATATTGATATTCCTATAAAATTGTCAATCCGGGACATTGGAAAAAATTATTTTGTAAAAGTATGACTTCGTATAGATAATAATACTATTATTGCTTCACAATTATAAAACGTTAAACCTTTAAAAACTAAAACCATGTCAAAAGGTATCGTAAGAGTCACCCCGAAGCCGGGCGCTTCGGGCTCGCTTCAGGTTACAGTCGCTGATTCCAATCCTTACAGAGTTACGGCTGGAAGTATTCTTTCATTTGCTGACCCCGGATTTCCGGTAATAGTCGGAGAAAGTGTTGATTGCACGATTACTTCCGGAACAACCTGTGATGTTATCAGAGTTCCTGTTCCGGCAGGAAAAGATGATTAACATGCTTTAGGTTTTTTTAAAGCACAGTTCTCTTGGAGCGCTGTGCTTTTCTTTTCATTTTTGTTTTCAATTGTACTCAAACGCCTATGGGGTTTCAGAGTGTGGATGTAATTTGCTCTGCCAATATTCCGCCCTTACAGGGCTTAGATTTGTCTGCGGCAATTACTCCGTAGTAATAAAATATTGGTAGAAATAAATAACAATGAATCTTTCATAACTCCATTCCGCTGAAAGACGGAATCCGTCCTTTGGCGGATAGGAACGACATATTTTGAAGATTGCAAATACATATTCTTGTGGCGTCAGGTCTTCTTTCGACATGATGCTTTTTTTTCATGCTGACAGACCTTTAATCTGGACAGCACATTAGTTCTCCTTTGTCATGCGGTTAATTGATGTTGAAAGCAAACAATAAATTTGCGCTGGCAAACCTAAGGGACTGCACAGGAGTTTTTTACCTCACCCGCTCTGTTCTTTCTCCGCTATGACGGAGGGAAAAAACGGAGGGGATTTTTTTATTTGAAAAATAGAAAAACGAAACAACGGAGGAAGTTTTTCAAATCATCATTATAAAATTTATTGCTTTACAAGCTTCGTGTAATAATTTTTTTCACCGGCTGTTGTCCTTGCAATGTAAATGCCGGGCGAAAGATTTCCTGTTTCAATCTGAACTGTGTTGTCGCCCTGCTGCATGTTTTGCTCAACTAAATGTTTTACAAGTTTGCCTGTCAAATCCATGAGGTCAACCTGAACATAGCTTCCGGTTTCGAGAAGTAAATCAAATTGTATTTCATTATCAAAAGGGTTAGGAAAAAACCATGGCGCAAATATATCGTCAGAGGTATTTTCGTCAAGTGTTCGGCAGTGTGAGCCGGTGGTTGAGAAATTTTTCCAAGCCGATGTGTAGTTGGTTGCGTCAGGACATGTTGCACGCACCTGGAATTTATACTTCTTGCATGATTGCAGCCCGGAAATATTATGGCTTGTTGCTGTTGTAGTAGCTGTTGATGCACCACCGCCCACTTGCTTTCTCCATGTAACTAAATAAGAAGTGGCGCCAACATTATTCCAGGTAAGTGTAGCCGTAGTGTTAGTAATGTTTATGGCGTTTAAAGTTGTGGGGGCTGCACATACAGGTGGCGGCTGAACTGCACCAAGAACTGTATTCAAGATAGTAACATTGGCTGATGTAAGCACTGCCGAAAGCGTTCGTGTTATATAACCCGCTTTTGAAAACTGAACGCTGTAAGTTCCCGCTGTGGCTGAGCCGGTGGCATAAGCGCCTGTTGCCGGAGTAATGGTTGATTGCGCTCCGGGTGCGCTGAGTATTGTTACGGTGACTCCGCTCAGCGGCACTCCGGATGCTGAATCGGTAACCGTTCCTTCAAGATAACTTGCCCTGTTATACGTAACGCCAAGCACAAACAACCCGTTTGAAATGTCGCTTGCTAAAATATTTCCTGAAGGCAGATAAGGATAGACACCCCAGCAGCCGTTGAAACCGCTGCCACTCCCCTGCGAATAGGTATCATAGTTTCCGACTTTGACAATGTTAGACGGGCGGTTGGCATCGGCTATCACCACACCATCCCTGTAATGAGCAAGCACTAAATAATCATTCCTGACATGCACGTTGTGCGGAATACTGTTGGTTCCGGGATTTGCTGTAAATCTATCCAGCTCGACAATGTTTGACAGGTTGCTTATGTCATACGCTGTAACATAAGCACCGCTTACTTCATCGGTGACAAATAAAACATTGCTGTTATCCGAAAGCCATGTGTTGTGTGTAAAAGCCCAGGGCGTGCTGCGGCTTGCAAGTAATACCGGATTATTTTTAACGGTCACATCAAGTATCCTTGTCATGCCTGCATAAATATCTGCCGTGTACATTTTGTTGTTGCGCACATAGCTGTCATGAATGTAATTCGGTCCGTAGGTCTGATAGAGCGCCACTAAATCCGGATTCATCGGGTTGGTGTTTAAATCAAAACACCAGGCACCGATGTTCGCCTGTCCTCCGTTCAACCACATAAAACCATTTTCATCAATGGTAACTGTGTGCGCATCTGTTATGGAATAGTTGGTACTGTTATAAGTTGCCTGCGTGTCATAAACATAAGTTACGGTACTGGGTAATCCTGAGAGGTCAACAATTAACGTCCCACCGCCTGATTCATTGACTACATAAGCATAATGCTGCCATGTTTTTATTTCGTGCCAGTTGGATAACTGCGTTGGAACAAACTGAACCTCCACCGGGCTGAATGGATTGGTTACATCCACAATGGATAGCCCGCCTTGTTCACCGACAAGTGCATATTCATTGCCAAGTCCGTCAGCCCAGCCCCACAAGCTGGCAAGGGGAACACCATAAGCAAAATTACTTTTTAAGGTCATGTTCAGTTGTGCAACCGAAACCATCCCGATTGTTATCGGGATGAAAACTAATGTGAGCAGGATTTTTTTCATTTGATTTTTTCAGATTAATTTGGGTTCAAAGAATTGAATTGAGTATGAAGAAAATGGTTTTGCTTTTTATCCTGTACTAAGAAGGTGTTCCGCATGCAACTTTTTTTTGGAGATGTAAATATAGAAAAGTTTTTTATTCACTCATGTTACGCAAGGTTATTTCTCGCAAAGACGCAATGTGCGCAAAGTGATAAGCCCGCAATCCCGCACATGCGGGATTAAAAAAATCATTAATGATTTTTTTAACTCTGCGAACTTGCTCCTTTGCGTTCTCTGCGACTTTGCGAGACATTTTTACTTTTTGCGTAACATCAGTAACCAGGTAATTTTCTTTTTCAAAGACAGTGAGTTTTAACGAACTGTCAAAGCTAAAACAAAAAAGGTTGTCTCAAAAATACCCGCGTGCAATTGCAGTGTTCCAGTTTGTAAATCCGCCTCAGGAGGACCTCGTAACACAACTGTCCGAAACATGATGAAGCCCTTAGAGAGTAAAGTTTTTGCCCCGTAGGGGCACCATCTTGGTAAAGAAGAAAGCCATCAAAACAAAAGTCCGCCATAGGTGGACAACGTATGAGTGTTCCGTCCCTACGGGACAAGTCAGGCAAGTGATTCCAAAGGTTTCGGACACGTGTGGACCTGATTATAGGAGGGGAGGGTTGGTTTTGGGGTAAGGAAAGAAATTACTTTTGGAGAAATGTGCCGGGTGAAAAGAACACCTGGCATCACAGGAAAGACAAAAGCATGAACCAAATCCCGTCTCATAACTTCTTTACCGCACAACAGCGCAGTGCTGTGACGTCACAGCGTGGTGCTGAGACGCAACTCCGTCAAAGAAGTACGGAACTCTGTGCGGGAAGTACGGAATTCTGTGAGAGAAGTACGGAATTCTATGCGGGAAGTACGGAATTCT
>DATDOJ010000010.1:0-4201 GCA_035293345.1 Bacteroidia bacterium | reverse complement strand
GTTTCGGGGGCAGTTGTTCCATTACTCCGGCTCCTGCTGCATGCACATGGATTACTCCGCCTAATATTCCGATGATCTGGTCATTTACTTTTTGTGAAATGGGAACCTTTCAACTTAACGCAAACTTTTCCGGTGGCTGCCTGGGCACTGCTTCCATCATATTCAATGTTCTTCCGGTGTTTGACATGGCTGTTGTTCCTTCCCAACCCATGAATGTTTTACCGTGCAATGTACAGAATACCGGAAATGATATAAGAAGCTTTACCATATCATCTATGAATTATAAATTCATCGTTAATGTATGGGATGGGCACAACCCCGGACTCGGCTGGAAAGTAAATTGGCCGATGAATAATTCTATCACCGGAAGCATTCCCCTTAATGCAGTAGACGATGCAAAGGACCCCGATGTTTGCCTTGTCTGGGGAAAATTTAATGACCCTCTCGCACCCGTACTTCCGAATATGTATAATACGGTTTACGCCATTGTTATTTACTCCTCACTCACTCAGGGTATCGTCTGGAAACCATTCTACTGGGATATAATCAACCAGGCATTTCTTGAATACCCTGCTCTCAATGCACTTCACATTCAGTTAAACACTGCTGCAAGCGGAGGAGGTAATCTCAATATTGACAGCGATGAGAACAATAATTTTGTCATGGTATGGACGGAGTGGATAACCGGTCTGAGTCGTGTTAATTGTAATTCCGGTTCGGCTGGCGCAGGAGTTGTTCCTTATGTGAATTGCTGGAACGCAGCAACAGGCAGCTACATTAATAAATTTATTGCTCCTGATGCTATGATGCCTGACGTATCCGTTTTTTATAAATCCCCTGTCGAGAAGGTGCGGTTCGTGTATGTCCCCAGGGTAACTTGCTCCACCTGCACAACACCTACCATTCAAAACGGATTAAATCTAGTTGAGGTTAATTTTTCAAGTATCGGAAGCAATTGCTTGAGCCCCTCCTTAAGCACGACTAACATTTTCAATACCGGTCCTAATTTCGACCGCATTGAGTGGCCGAGAATAGCCACGCCAAACGCCAACGGAACCCGTTTTCAGTATTGCATCATCTTCGAAGACAGGGATTACGTTCTTCCGGATGCATATAATTATATAAGCGCTTACACCTCGTCAACTTTTTCAACATACAATACCCCTTATTATTATACATACAATGATGGGCCTGTCAATTCTCCGACATCTTCCCCTGCCGATATTGCAGGCATCAATGTTCCGCATTCAAGCCCTGTTGTCACCTATGATAATACAGGAAACTACATCTATGTCGGATGGACTTTCGATAACCGGACAGACCCGCATTCATACAGCACAAACCTTGGCGCGTATGATGCCATGTATCCGCTTGTTCTTCTTCGCAATATCAATGGAGAAACAGCCATGTGCCGTCATTATTGGGAAGTGCCCGACAACCTCAGTTCGGGAAGCGGTATTGAACTTTCGATGTTGTCGGTTGCCGGAAGATATACCGCTGAAAATGCATACACCTGGTTCGGGAGTGATGCGAATTATATAATGGACATCTGGTATAAATCCGTTTTGCAAAGCACATTACCTGCATTAAGAACCGAGCCGGTTGCAACAGTTTCAGAAGCTTCATTGAACATTAAACCGAATCCGGTTGCAAATCAGTTGGCAGTTGGCAACGGGCAGTGGGCAATCAGCAGCATCGAGATTTTTGATGTGATGGCTCATTGTGTTTTTCAACTTCAAACCTCAAACCTCAAACTTCAAACTATTCCTGTTGATGTTTCGGAGCTGAAGCCGGGAATTTATTTTGTTATCGTAACAGACGAGTCCGGAAATAAAGTGATGGAGAAAATTGTAAAAATGTAGAGGGAAGTTTGGTTTTTTTCTCTCAGCATTTCCTCTTCCTGCTCATCATAATTTTTTGTGAGATAATCAGTGTCTCACTCCACTTTCTGATTCCTCCGCTTTCCGGGTTCCTCACTCCAACCTTTTTATCCCCCATCCGCTGCCATCCTTAAGTTTTTTGCAAAAATATTTCACGCGCGGAAATTTTTTCATGATGTAACTGCAAATGCGCTTCGGGGTGCGATAGCCGTTCCATTCTTCTTTGGAAATAATCAGGATTTCGCCCACATGCAGCCCGATGATTTCGATATAAAAAACCGAACTCTTCCCCCTGTTCACTTTCCGTTCCTTTTTCCCTTTGAACGGAAGCTTTGAAAATTCTTCGTCAGAAATTTTTTTCATGGGATAAAAATACATAAAGTTCACATGTGAACGATAATAAAATGATGAATACGTTTAGCTAAATGATGATAGCTGTTAGCAAAATGATGACAGCGGTTAGGAAAATGATGACAGCTGTGAGTAAAATGATGACAGCTGTTAAGAAAATGATGACAGCGGTTAGCTAAATGATGACAGCTGTTAGGAAAATGATGACAGCTGTTAGGAAAATGATGACAGCTGTAAGCTAAATGATGACAGCTGTGAGCAAAATGATGAATACAATTCAATAAAAACTATACAAAAACAGCATTAAGGCACAAAAAAAAGGCATTTTTGCCATTTTGGTGTTGTTTCCGCAGTTCGGGATTATGGCTGAATAACTTCGACTCGTCCGCCATAGGCGGACACTACAGCAAATAATCACTAATCCCCGGAGACGATAAAGGTGTTTGGGGATTTTCTTTTTAGTGAGTTGTGGTATAACGGGGTTTTGTTTTCATACTTTTGAAACTGTCAGCTGAAAATCCGATAATCATAGGGACTGACAGCACAGAACTTAAAATAAACTTATTGTTATGTATGACCTTCCGTATCACAAAGAAAAAAATGAGCAGGTAATTAAAGAATTTGTCAACCAACATCCTTTTGCTTTTTTAACGGGATGTGATTCGGAAAACAAACCTGTTGCCACACAGGTGCCAATTTTTATGGAAGAAAAAGATGGCAAAAAAATATTAAGAGGACACATCATGAAAAACACTGACCATCATAAAGCATTCTTGCATAATGAAAATGTGCTGGTGGTTTTCACCGGGCATCACACCTATGTAAGCGGTACATGGTATAGTAATCCGTATCAGCCCTCAACATGGAACTTCATGAGCGTTCATGCTAAAGGCATTATCAGGTTTCTGGATGACACCGCATTAGTAGATGTGCTTCGAATGACAACTCTTCATTTTGAAAACCACAATCAACAGTCAACCACGATTTTTGATAACCTTCCTTCAGAGTATACACTAAAATTAATGAAGGCAATTGTGGCTTTTGAAATTGAAGTAAAAGAAATGGACACTGTTTTCAAATTAAGTCAGGACAGAGATGCTAAAAGCTATCTCAATATTATAGAGAAGCTCAAAGAACAGGGTGAAGACGGACAGGTGATTGCTGCTGAGATGGAAAAAAGAACTAAGGAAGTATTTCCTGATGATAAAGAATGAGATAGTAATAAGTTTTTATCCTCAGATTGTTGTGCCGCCAGGTCTTTCGACCAAACGGTTTTGTTTTCATACCTTTGAAACTGTCAGGTGAGAAGAACACCTGGCAGCACGGATACCAATCAACTCAATCATTATTAATCAAAGTTCAGACAATTTTTCCCGGAATGAAAACACCTAAAGAACAACCCCGGCTTAAAGAAAGAAATAAAAAGATAGTGCACATGCTTAAGCAGGGCAAAAGCACAAAGGAGGTAGCATTACGGTTTAACTTAACAACCGAGAGCATCCGCACAATCGCTATTCAGAAAGGATTGATAGTGGTCTACGCGCACAGGGAACGGCAAATAAAAAGAAGAGAACTCATCATGGATTGCTTAAAAGAAGGACTCGCTCCCGAACTCATCGAAAGACGGTTTGGACTTTCAGATATAGCTTTGTATTACTACTACAGACAATATCCCAAATACAATTACCCTTCCCGATACAGAAGAAAGAAAAAAAATCGTGACGATAAAATCATCCTGCTTTTGAAAAAGAAAGTTCCGCAAAAGAACATTGCTCAGCGGTTTAACCTTAACAAGATAACCGTTTACAAGATTGCACGTGAGCATGGCTTAACATATTACAAGCGACAGGGCGAAGCCATCAGACAGCTTCTCAAAGCCGGATGGCAGCCGTCTCAAATAGCAGAGGAAAAGAAAGTTGATGTTAGTAATGTTTACCGTCAGCGAAAGAAGATGCGAATGAAAAATGAAT
>DATDOJ010000009.1:0-5228 GCA_035293345.1 Bacteroidia bacterium | reverse complement strand
TCATTTCTCAGAACGCGCTTTGTATCTATCATGGTTGAACGTTTATTGGATTCAACCCGTATTCTTTAATTTACGTCTCTTGTTTCAGTCCTCTTACTTTATTATTTAACTTCGCTCTGTTAATTTCGCAACAACTCTATTTACTGAATAATGATTTAACAGAATTAACAATTGTATCAGTCGAAATATAATATACTTTTTCAAGCGATTCGCTTGCCGGTGCTGGTGCATCCGGAAGATTTACTCTTAGCGGAGTCGCTTTGAGAAAATCAATTCCTCCGTTTTCCATGATGAGGGAAATAATTTCTGAAGAGTATCCACAGAATTTCCATGTGCCGTCAACCACAACTACTCTCCCGGTTTTCTTTACGGAAGAAATAATCAGCTCTTCGTCCAAAGGTTTTAATGAACGGATGTCAATCACTTCAGCATTTATTCCCTGCTGTGCAAGCTGCTCTGCCGCTTTAAGTGATTGATGCAGCAACCAGGAAAAAGAAATTAGTGTCACATCCGTTCCTTCTCTTCTAACAATTCCCTTGCCGATGGGGACTTCATAAATTTCTTCCGGCACATTATCTTCTACTCCGTAGAGCCAACGTTCATCCAGAAACACAACAGGATTTTTGTCATTGATGGCAGCAATCATCAAGCCCTTTGCATCATAAGCAGTCGCAGGTGCAACAACTTTTAATCCCGGAACGTGAGAGAAAAATGCATGGAATGACTGCGAGTGCTGCGCTGCCTGTTCACCTCCGCGATTAACTATCAGCCAGAAGACAACAGGAACTGTTGACCTGCCGCCACTCATGAAAAACCAGTTTGCCGCCTGGTTTATAATCGGGTCGAACGCATACACAGCGAAGTCAACACGCGGATGAACAACTATGGCCTTCATTCCTGCAATGGCTACTCCCACTGCCGCGCCTGTTGTAACGTTTTCTGAAACCGGTGTGTCAATCACACGCTTTTCTCCGAATCTCTCAATAAGATTTTTACATGTATTGCCAACATACCACGGACTTTTCACACCCTGCCCGATGAGCATAACGGATTCATCCGACTCCAGCATCTGTGTCAGCGCTTCGTTTATCGCGAGAGCGAAATTCAGTTTTCGTTTACCGGGCGAAGACATAGTTTAATAATTCATCAGCGGGGGGGCGGCTGCTTTTCAAAGCAAAGTCATGCGCATCTTTTATCTCACGGTTTAATTCATCTTTAATAGCGGCAGCCTTTTTTTCTGAGAGAATTTTTTTCTTTAATAAGTACGATTCAAAATTCAGAACCGGGTCTTTCCTTTTCCACTTACTTATTTCTGAAAGCGGTCGAATATCCGTATGGCTTCCCTGGATGTTGTCATCGGGACCCACATGCCCGCGCAAACGATAGGTAAGGAACTCAATAAAAGCAGGACCTTTGCCGCCCCTGCAATGCTCCACCGATTTTTTTGCCACTTCATAAACTTTCAGCACATTATTTCCTTCGCAGCGAAATGTTTTCAATCCAAATGCCGGACCAATTTCCGCAATATGATTATCTGTTCTTATATCTTCAATCGGCATGTGTGTGGAGTAAAGATTATTCTCACACACAAAAATTATCGGGAGCTTATATATTGCTGCAAAGTTCAACGCCTCATAAAGCACACCTTCACCGGTTGCTCCGTCTCCAAAAAAACTCACCGACACTCTTTTGTCATTTCTTGTTCTTGATGCCATTGCCGCACCGGTTGCCAAAGAAATTGTTCCGGCAACGATGGGAACAATTCCCATCACTCCGTTCTCTGGAGAAATCAAATGCATTGAGCCGCCTCTGCCCTTGGTACAGCCGGTCTCTTTACAATAAATTTCCGCAATCATTTCTTTCAGGTCACCACCTTTGGCGAGGTAATGTCCATGCGAACGATGATTGCCGAAAATGTAATCCTTCTTACTCAGGTTTGCACAGATTCCTGCTGCCACCGCTTCCTGACCGGAGTATAGATGCACAGGACAATTAATTGTGCGGTTCTGAATCGGCTCAACCAAACTCTCCTCTGTGAGACGAATCCTGAGCATGGAGCGATAAAGCTTCATGAGCAACTGAGAAGAATATTTCATCAAGGTTATTTAAAAATTGATTTAGCGGTTGCGAAAATAATTTTTAAATCGGTAATAAAGTTCCGCTCGCGAACATATTTTAACTGGAGTTGGATTTTCTGTGGGCGGATTTTTTCCATGTAGGTTTTATCGGGGTCATCGCTGCCCTCAAGAATGCTTGCCTCGTCTGAATTCCAGACGGAAGCAAAGTCAGAGATTCCCGGCTTCACGGAAAGAATCGCTTTCTCTTCTTCGTTAAACATATCTGTAAAATGTTTCACTTCAGGACGCGGACCAACAACACTCATCTCTCCTGCCAATACATTAATCATTTGCGGGAGTTCATCTAATTTATACTTGCGCAAAAACTTTCCGATGCCCGTCAACCGCGAATCAGTTTTTGTTGTTGATGATGGTCCGAGCTTATCAGCATTAACTATCATCGAGCGGAATTTATACATGCGAAAAAGTTTTCCCCTTAAACCAACACGGGGCGCCATGTAAAAAACCGAACCGTTGTCGGTCAGTTTGATAATGATTGCAACGGCTATCAATAATGGGGATAACAGAAGCAACATGACAAGTGAAAAAAGAAAATCGAAAGTTCGCTTAAGCATTTCTCAGGGAAAAGCGAAAATAAAAAAAGTTTGCCTGTAACAGCAATCCATCATCGTTATTGCTGAATGGGAACCCCTTCAGGAGAATTCCTTTCCTTTGCAATTGAATAAATTTGTTTCCCACGACTTTTACTACTGCCCGGATGAAATTGCAAAAAAAAGAACTTTATCTCTTTATGTTCTTTGCTTTCATCGCTTGCCTGTCCACTGTCTTCAATTATCCGCTGGCGCGATTTCCCGGAGAAGATTTGATGTGGAACGACCTCATTCTCGCCTACCGGACATTGTGGGCGAAGGCGGCAATCTGCACTAACCCTTTTGCATCGGTTGATTTTTTACAGGGTCTGGGCGACAACGTGGTTTATAATGTGAAGGTGCTTCCTCACTTTTTTGACCCTGCTGTTTTCTTCGCTTTGTTTCTTGAAATCAGCGCTGCGTTGGCGCTGAGAAATTTTGTTCTTGTAATCTATTGCCTCTATTGTCTGGAGCAAATCTGGAATCAGCAAAACATTTCAGGTGAGAATCCCGGAAAGCGGGGAGCACTAAAGTTCCCCTTGTTTATTTTTTATGTTCTCTCCCCTCAGTTGTTTGGCGATGTCAGCCACCATTTTTCTTCCGTTTATTATGCGGTACCGGGAGTGATTTTATCGCTGAGATGTTTTTTGAAATCTGCCTCCATAAAATCATGCCTTACTTTCATCGGTGCATCGGTGCTTTACATCAATATTTCCGACCTGCATATTTTATTCCTGGCAGAAACACTTGCTTTTTTTGTATTACTCTTTGACCCTGTCATCCGAAAGTATATCAGCATGAATATCCTGGTTGCAGCTGCTGCTTTCTACACCATTCTTATTCTATCTTACCTCGGAGCATTTAATATTTTCTTCAGCGAAAAAGACCTTATCGTGTCGAAAGGTTAGTGGGAACTCGCCTATTACGTTGAGCATTTCTTCAAGGGCTCGGTAACCAGTTTATTTTTTCCATTCTTTTCCGGACCCGTGACTGCGTATCTCGCACCCTTTTTGCCTGTATTCTTTCTGATAGTTCTGAATTTCAATACCGCTTCGGGTAAATCATTGTTATGGAATGTTTTTTGGTTTCTCCTGATTATTGCCGGTCTCTTTTCTCTCGGGTTATTCATGCATGGCTGGGAATCAACTCGCGTTAACCTTCCGTCTGCCTTTCGATATCATCTTTCCATAATTCCATTTCTCTCTGTGCTATGGATAATTTATTACTCATCAGAAATTGCAGAACTGATTTACCGCGCATTGGATTCCCGAATTAAAAAAATATTTTTTTCTGTATTCTTTTTCTGCATCTTTTTTGTCATTGCTCACAAATGGTTTGCGCTTAAAACAGATGCATTCCTTGTGTTCTTCGGGCATGAGTTAAATCCTTCAACGTCTGTCATGAGAATATTCATGAAGCTTTGTCTTAGCGCATTTCCGTTCTTATTTATTTTCTCAGTCATGTTCAATCTTAAAACCAGGTTGCACCTGCTCTTCGGCTATGGTTTAGTCATTGCGGCTTTTATGATTTATGCATGTATCCGGTCCTACGGATTCTTTTATCCTGCCTATGTTGACTTCAACCTGAAAAAAAATCTTTATGAAAATTTTTTCAGCCGGGTGAATAATCTCATTTCTGAAAGCGAATATGCCGCTGCGCCACGGTCCTTTATTCCTATCGCTGCATCAATCGTGACACCAGGGCGCGGAAGAAATGACAAACTGCTTCCGCTCATTGAACTGCCGGAAAAAACCGGAGGACGGTGTTTCTTCAACTGGAGATACTCCTACAGCAGACACACGAGTAAATTTTATTCGAAATCACTAAAGCAGGCCAACTTTGTTTCTTCCCTCCGGTTCCCGAATTTCTTGATTCTGTTATTTCGTTCGCCCGAAAAACCGACTCCCCTTTTATTGTAAGCGCTGACTCTTCATTTTCTGATAAGCGGCTTGAACTGCTTGGAAAAATTAATTTCAGTGATATACTATTACAGAAATATCCAAACGAACATACAGGTCTTACCGGCAATGTGTATTTATATGCGCTCAATGGCTATTCTTCAAATTCATTTTCCGGAATAGAATATTCCAGAACCTCCGTCCTCTTTACCGGCTTATGCAATCACGATTCGCTGGTGAAACTACCGCTAACTTATTTTGATAATATGACAGCGCGCAATGCTACCGGTGAAAAAATTCCCATACTCAAAGGTGAAGATGGCTTTGCATACTTAGCAAACACAGGGAACATTAATCAAGTATTCGTTTCAAGTTTTTCACTCGTTACTTTATTTTCATTGGCTGCTCCTATTATCGGTTTTGCTCTAATGCTCATTCTCCACCAGGCAGGCAGAAAGAAGGGAACTTCCTGAAACATTTTGATTTTAACAAAACTATTCCATTTGTGTGAATTAACCTCTTGGCAAGTAATTATTTTTTGAAAATTACCTTTACCGATGCCCAGAGCGAACCCGCTCCGTAGGTGATGTGAAGTAAAAAGAAAAACAACGGGGCTAAAATAA
>DATDOJ010000008.1:0-8915 GCA_035293345.1 Bacteroidia bacterium | reverse complement strand
ATGTTATACGAAGAGTAAAAATATTTAGAATCGTGGCGGAACGCTATCGCAATCGAAGAAAGCGTTTCTCATTAAGGATGAATCTAATCGCTGGTATTTATAATTTTGAGCTTCGTTAATTACGCAAGATGTCTATTATATTTTTCACGAGGTAAAGCCGCTTCTTTCCGTCCTTATCCGGCAGTTCAATCTTGTCACGCGAGCGTTCGGGCAGGACAGGCGGATGCTTTATGGATTCTTTCACTTCATCCATTTCTGCTTTCAGTGCAAGAAGCATTTCCTCAATATGTTTTACTTCTTTTGAAGACATGGAAAAAAGATTATTGGTTCAGATGCTGGTTCTTTTCCTCGATGCAGAACTGTCAACGAAAAACACGGGGATTTAGTATAATTATTTTTTTAAATTTACCCCCTCGAAAAAACGATTCATTACTTATGTCGCAGGTTCAGTTAATCATGCCCAAGATGGGCGAAAGCGTGGCGGAGGCAACCATACTGAAGTGGCTCAAGAACGTGGGCGACAAAGTGGAAGCCGATGAATCCATACTTGAGATTGCCACGGACAAAGTTGATTCTGAAATTCCATCGCCTGCCAGCGGCATCCTTGCACAACGTATGTTTGAAGAGGGAGCTGTGGTGCAGGTTGGAACTGTAATAGCAGTGATAACCAGCGAAGCAGAAGCTCCTGTTAGCAGTGCTCCTGCAACTCCGGATAATGATACAACAGCATTCTCTCCTTCTGTTTCAATAAAAGAAACTTCAATGTCACAAGTCCCTTCTCCTCCGGAGAAGGGACTTAGGGATGAGGCACTCACTATTCTGAGAAGCTCCAATGGAGGAAGATTTTTCTCACCGCTTGTGCGCAACATTGCAAAGCAGGAAGGTGTTTCTGCAGCGGAATTAGAAACCATTGCGGGAACAGGAATGAATCAGCGCGTCACCAAAAATGATTTACTGAATCATCTCACCAAAAGAAAACAGCAGCCGAAACCGGCAGCGCCTCTTGCCGCTCCCTCCCCTGCTCCTGAGCGAAGGGAAATTTATCAGCCGACAGCCGCGCCTGCTTACGTTCCGTCTTCGGCTGAAAATGTAGAGATAGTGGAGATGGACCGCATGCGCAAACTCATTGCCGAGCACATGGTGATGTCGAAGCACACTTCTCCGCATGTGACATCTTTTGTAGAAGCAGACGTAACCAACATCGTGATGTGGCGCGATAGAATGAAAGGCGAATTCGAGAAACGGGAAAAAGAAAAACTCACCTTCACTCCCCTGTTCATTGATGCCATCGTGAGAGCCATCAAAGATTTCCCGATGGTGAATGTGTCTGTTGACGGAACCAACATCATCGTAAAGAAAGACATCAACATCGGAATGGCTGCCGCGCTTCCTTCGGGTAATCTCATTGTGCCTGTCATAAAAAAAGCCGACTTCCTGAATCTTCTTGGTCTCACCAAAATGGTGAACGACTTTGCCAGCCGCGCGCGCGCCAACCGGCTGATGCCCGATGAAATTCAGGGCGGCACATTCACCATAACCAATGTCGGCACCTTCGGAAACCTGATGGGAACCCCCATCATCAACCAGCCGCAGGTCGCTATTATGGCAACAGGAGCTATTAAGAAAAAACCTGTAGTCATCGAAACACTGAATGGCGACAGCATCGGCATCCGCTCCATGATGTTCCTTTCTCTTTCCTACGACCATCGCGTGGTGGATGGCGCGCTCGGAGGAAGCTTCCTCCGCAGAGTTGCTGATTACCTCGAACAGTTCGACATCAACAGAAGCATTTAAAGTTGTATTGAATTATTGAAATCCGTGGTTTTATTTTTGAATCAAAAATTCGATAAATCAATAACTCAACAATTCCTTTATCCGTGAAAAAAATATTCTTACTCATATTGCTGCTTCCGTTTCTTGCAACTTCCGCGCAGGAAGGAGTTCCGCGCACACGCAAACCGAAGAAGGAGCACATACTTACACCGGATGAGGCAAAGGTGGTAAAGAAAGATGCTGCGGAGTTTTTCGCCAGCGGGGATTATGATGGCGCGTTGAAGGCATACATTCCGCTGCAGAAGGCAGACCCGAAAAATGCTGACTACAATTACCGTCTTGGATATTGTTATGTGATTACCAATGTTGACAAATCCAAAGCGGCTCCGTTTCTTGAATTCGCATCGGAACAAAAAGGTGTAAAGAATGAGGTGTTCTATTATCTCGGGCAGGCGTATCAGTTCCAGGAAAGATGGGATGATGCTATCGAAGCATTCGGGAAATATAAAACCATCAGCAAATCGAAAGTCATCCGCGAACTGCTCGAAGTCGACCGCCAGATTGAAATTTGCAATGCCGCCAAAGAACTTCAGCAGCATCCGGTGAATGTTACATTCAGAAATCCGGGCAAGCTGATTAATTCAATCTATCCTGATTACAATCCATTCGTTTCTGCCGACCGCTCTGTACTTATTTTCACTTCGAGACGAAAAGGCAATGCAGGCGGTTTCATGGAAGACCTCGGTTTTTATACAGCCGATGTGTATTGGTCAACATGGAAAGATACCGTGTGGGCGAAAGCAAAGTCCGTAGGCGCATCGGTTGACGGTCCTTTCGATGAAGAGAGTTTGGGATTGAACGCCTCAGGCAATGAGATGTATTTGCTCTTTGATAATGATATCGCCTTTGTGGATTTAATGATTTCTAAGTTGAAGGGAAAAACATGGCAGAGACCGGCAAGTGCGGGTGTGCATGTAAATTCAAAAGCGTACGAAACCGGAGCAGCAGTTACTCCCGATGGCAAAATTTTATATTTCTCCACTGACAAGAAGGAAAAGGGCTCTTACGGAGGAGTTGATATTTATATGAGCAGGCGAACCGAAACCGGTGAATGGGGTCCTGCAGAAAATCTTGGTCCTGCTATTAACACAAAATACAATGATGACGCTCCGTTTATTTTTGCGGATGGAAAAACACTTTACTTCTCCAGCGAGGGACATAACAGCATGGGCGGCTTCGATATTTTCAAAACGGTGTGGAACGAAGAAACAAACACCTGGTCTGAACCGGAGAACATCGGTTACCCGGTTAACACGGCAGACGACAATTTATATTTTTCCATGACGGGTGATGGAAAGTATGCGTACATCACCGCTGTCCGTCCCGAGGGATTGGGCGACCAGGATGTTTATGAATTAATATTTGAAGAACCGTCCGGTTATGTGATGTATAAGGCGAAGATGTTCAACAAGCCGGGAGCGAAAGTGGAATACGGAAGCATCTCCGTCACGAACATGGATGAAAAGAAAAAAATTATTGATACCAAGCTCGAATATATTGGCGGAGCGCTTCTGGTTTCGCTGAAGCCGGGAAAATATTCTCTGAGCATTGAAGCGAATGGTTTTTCATCTTACCGGAAAGAAATAGAGATTCCTGAAAAGGACGCGGTGAATATTTTTGATGAAATCAAACTCACACCTCTCGGTAAAAAATAATTTCAACTCTTTTCAACTAAATATTTTCAATGAACACTCCCTTAGGAAAATTAAAACTCACACGCCCGCTTGTTTTTTTCGATCTCGAAACAACGGGAGTCAATGTCGGCACAGACAGGATTGTGGAAATCTCCCTGCTGAAATTAAATACTGACGGCAGCCGTACAACAAAGACATGGAGAATAAATCCCGGCATTCCCATTCCTGCCGGAGCGACAAAGATTCATGGCATCACAGACGAAGACGTGAAAGATAAACCTAAGTTTACTGAAGCTGCAGGAGAAATCCGAACCTTCCTCGAACACTGCGACTTGTCGGGCTATAATGTTTTGAAATTCGATTTGCCTTTGCTTACAGAGGAATTCGCGCGCAACGGATTTGATTTTGCAATTGATGAAAGAGCGATTGTGGATGTGCAGAATATTTTTCACAAGATGGAACAGAGAACTCTCTCTGCCGCTTATAAATTTTATTGCGACAAGGATTTGACCAACGCGCACACCGCGGAAGGAGATACAGAAGCAACATACGAAGTGCTGATTGCGCAACTGGAGCGCTATGAAAAACTTCCCAACGATGTTCCGGCACTACACAAATTCAGCGCAGCGCAGCGCAACGTTGACCTCGCGGGAAGAATTATTTTTAACGAAAGCGGTATTGAGGTCTTCAACTTCGGCAAGCACAAGGGAAAACCTGTAGCCGAGCTTTTCCTGAAGGAATCTTCTTACTACGACTGGATGATGAACGGTGATTTTCCTGCTAACACGAAGAGTGTGATTACACGATTGCGGTCAAAAGATTTTAATAAGAAATAATCGGCAACATGATTTGCTGCCTGGTGATTTAACTGCATTCGTAAATTCGTAATGATTCGCTATTGCACTTATGAAATTTATTTGTGTCGGAAGAAACTACGCAGCCCATGCGAAGGAACTCGGAAACAAAATTCCCGAAGAGCCGGTTATTTTTCTGAAGCCGGATACAGCGCTGCTCAGGAATGACGGAGTTTTTTTTCTCCCGGCATTTTCAGAGAACATACATTATGAGGGTGAACTTGTTTTCCGCATTTCAAAAGACGGAAAGAATATCAGCGAGCGTTTTGCTTCATCATACATTGATGCTGTAACCATCGGTATTGATTTCACCGCGCGCGACTGGCAGAACAAATTAAAAGACAAAGGGCTTCCGTGGGAACTTTCAAAGGCGTTCGATTCTTCAGCGGCTGTCGGTGAATTTATTCCGCTTGATGCTGAATCAGCAAATGATATTTTTTTTCGTCTCGACATGAACGGAAAAACTGTTCAGTCGTCTTCGGCAGCGAACATGATTTTTTCTCCGGCTAAAATTATTTCCTATGTGTCGAAGTTCATTACGTTGCGGCAGGGGGATATGATTTTCACCGGAACGCCTGAAGGCGTGGGTAGTGTGAAGACGGATGATGAGTTCAGCGGATTCATAGGCGATAAGCAATTACTAAGCATAAGAGTTAAATAAAAGTTCAAAGTTCAAAGTTCAAAGTTCAAAGTTGAAAGTTCAAAGAATTGGATTGCTGATTTTGTTTCTCCTGCTTGCGGGAGAATGTTTTTCGCAATCGCTTTCCTTTAAAGTTTTTCTGATTGGTGATGCAGGCGACAGCAAAGTAACAGGTGAAACACTTGACAGTTTAAAAAGCCAATTGCTCGCCAACCCGAACAGCGCGGTTATTTTTCTCGGTGACAATTCTTACAGAGGCGGGTTGTGGGGAATTCTGCCCAGCGGTTTCCGCGGATACGATGGAAGCAATGGCACTCAGGCAAAAATCAAATCGCAGTTGAACATTTTAGATGAGTACAAAGGCGCAGCTTATTTCATTCCCGGTAATCACGACTGGTGGATACCTGACAAAGTTTCATAAAGGAAAGAAGAAACTGAAACTCGAAGAGGATTTTATCGAGGAGAATTTAACGCAGAATAAAAACATTCTCAATCCGGATTCAACATCTTTTCTTCCTTCTGACGGAAGTCCCGGTCCTGCTTCGGTGGAACTCAATGACAAAAAAGTGAGAGTCGTTTTCATTGACACCTACTGGCTCATCCTGCTCGGGTTCAGAAAAACTCCTCCGGAAAATGAAGCAATAGCTGAAGCATTTTATCACAACCTCGACAGCATCCTTGCTGATGCCTCGGCAAAGAAGCAGGAGATAGTTGTCGCGGCACATCATCCCATCAATTCTGTGGGCAGGCATGCAAATGCAATCAAGCATCCGAAATTCCTTTCGCGCATTAAAACATCGAGCCGCCAGTTTCCCTCGTACAAAAAAATGACTGTGCGTCTTGACTCGCTTCTGAGAAAATATCCGGGAACATATTACGTGAGCGGACATGTTCATGCGCTGCAATATTATTTCAGCAGCAACGTGCACTACATCATCAGCGGCTCAGGAAGTAAAACGAATAAGAAGAAGCCGAAAAAGAACAGCCCGCCTGAGCCATGCCTCGAAACCGAATGCCGCGTCTGGAACGAGCAGGGATTTTTTACGATTGATTTCTCTGACAGCTCTGAAAAAATAACCATGACGCATTGCAGCGGAAGAAAGACATGCGACATGAAGAAGCCGGAAGATTGCAAAGGCGGATGTGAGTGAACTCACATTGAGAAAACATTCGTAACTTTGTTTGAGATTTCTACGAAGGAAAAAATCTTACTCTGATGAAAACAAAAAGCTCTCCTCTTTCCTCTGTCATGCCGAACTTGTTTCGGCATCTCCTCCTTAGCGCTCACAGGGGGATGCTGCTTATGCGCAAAATAATCTGGTTCAAAAGTCCACTGGACTTTTGCCCTGTCAGCATGACAGTGCTTGCATGTGTGATGTTGTGTGCAAGCACCGCCACCGCCCAAACCAACGTAAGCGGTTTCATCAGCGCCAACACCACATGGAATCTTGTCGGCTCGCCTTATGTTGTTGTGGGGAACACAATTCTCTCCAGTGGTTACACTCTCGCGATTGACCCTGGAGTGGTTGTTAAATTTGATTCTGCAAAAGCTCTGCAGATTGACGGAGAGTTAATTGCCGTTGGCACTGCTGCGAATAGAATTACGTTTACTTCCAACCGACCCGTTCCCGCAGCGGGCGACTGGGCGAAGATTCAATTCACCGGCTTAAGTACCGGTGCTGTGTTTGATACAAGCGGAAATTATCTCTCGGGTTCTATCATGAAATACTGCGATGTGCTTTATGGAGGGCAGGCAGGTGCCGGAGCAGTTTATATCACTACCGCCTCTTTATATGTTTCCTGCTGCAGAATCAATTACAGTGCTGCAGCAGGAATTAGTTGTGGAGGATTTGTTAAGACAGATTCCACTTCTGTCAGGAACTCCACAGGTGCAGGAATAATAATGTCAGGCATGTCCTCGCCCTATTGCCCTTATACAATTACCTATGATACACTTGAATATAATGCAGGTGGCGGAATTAATGGAAATATTAATTTCCCTAACTGTACAAATCGTGTAGTTAAAGTTAGCAATTGTTATTTCAGATTTAACTCCGGTTTAGGCGCTCTTTTTAACCTCACAGGTCAAACTGCTTTAATAAGAGAAAATGAATTTATTAATAACTCTGCAGGTTCAAGCGATGGTGCTGCCATTACCAGAGGAAGTGGAAATTCGATAATAGAATGTAATTTGTTTCTTAATAACCAATCCTCAGTAAGTGCAATAGAAATAGGGGGTGACCAGAATGATACAATCAGAAACAACAGGTTTGAGGGCAATGTCAGTTCTCTTTTCGGTTCGCTAATCCATGTGTTTGTCTCTTGTTGCGGTAAAAAAGTAATTTCGGATAATTACTTTTTAAATAATTCGTCATCGGGAGGCAGATTGCTGTTTCTGCATGGCTGGGCTTCAGGTAATGATATCACACAGTTTTTTGTTTCCGGCAATGAATTTAATAATGGCCAGTCGAACTCAGAGATTTATTTATATGCGAGTTCAGGTAATCCCGCTCTCCAGTTTGCTGACATCTCAAATAATAATTTTATATCTGATAGCGCACAGTATATAATAAACAATTATTCTGCTTTCAGCGGGCCTTCTATGAATGCCGACAGTAATTATTGGAACTCCTCAAGCACCCAGCACATTGACTCCATGATTTATGATTTTTTTGATAATTCAAATTACTCTGTTGTTTATTATAATCCTATTTTATCCTCACCTGTTGTTATTGATACAGCTTGTCCTGTTATTATTACCGGAATAAATAGTATTGTGTATAAAGAAACTGTCTCCCTTTTTCCCAACCCCTTCACCACCCACGCCACAATAAAATTCCCCGGCACACTACACTTGGCAACATTCCGGCTTTATAATTTATATGGTCAGCTCGTTCAGGAAAAGAATAACATTAATGGAGAAAGTTTCCAGCTTAACCGGGAAACTCTCGGCAGCGGGGTTTATGTTTATGAAGTAACGGAGAAAGGGAAAAAGATTTGCGGAGGGAAAGCGGTGGTGTATTGAGAAACTAAAACTTCACATACAATGAAAAAAAACATCCTGCTTCTTGTTTCTTGCTTCTTGCTTCTTGGCTCTTGGTTCTTGCCTCTTGGCTCCGCCACCGCTCAAACCAACGTCAGCGGATTCATCAGCGCCAACACCACATGGAATCTTGCCGGCTCGCCTTATGTTGTTGTCAGTAACGCTTTGCTCTCGCATGGCTATACTTTGACAATTGACCCGGGGGTGATTGTAAAATTCAATAGCAGTTGCGCCCTCCAGATTGACGGTGAACTTCGCGCCATAGGAACACCTGCCGACAGAATCACTTTTACTTCCAGTCAAGCGTCTCCCGCTGCTGGTAACTGGGCCAAAGTTCATTTTGCCGATACGAGTGTGAGTGCAACCTTCGATGCACAGGGTAATTATCTCTCCGGCTGCATCATGAAATATTGCGATGTGCTCTATGGAGGGCAACTGGGATATGGAGAAGTTCATGTTGAAACAGCATCGCCCTACATCAGTCAGTGCAGGATTAAGTTCAGTTCATCAGCAGGCGTTTACTGTGCCGGTTCAACCTTCCTGCTCGACTCAAGTTTGGTCAGCGACAACCTGGGCTACGGACTTTACTTCGACCAGTTCTCTCTCTTCTCCTGCGGATTGCTCATCAATGGCGACACCATACGAAGCAATCGTGGCGGGCTTTATTTAGGTACATCAAGCACAACAACATGTACTACTAAAGTCACAAACAACTATTTCGTTCTTAATACGGTGAATGCAGCCATTAACGATGCCGGCACATCCTCTAACATTCATATAGAGAATAATTTTTTCCTGAATAATTCATCTCCCTCCATGGCAGTTATCAATTTTGCTGGTACTATCGCAACGAATGTAACTAAGGTAAAAATTATTGAAAATAATTTTTCAGGTAATAGTACAAGGGGAAT
>DATDOJ010000007.1:0-12742 GCA_035293345.1 Bacteroidia bacterium | reverse complement strand
GAACTGAGGATTGAGGAAGAGATTGTCTGAATGGTCTTCCTCAAGTCACGCTGAGCGGAGTTGAAACGTTTTCAGAATTTATTTGTGCGCCACAGCACCGTAAATTTCTTTACGTTTGAACTTGAAACGATAGGCGACTTCTAAACTTATGTAAGTGTAAGAATCGTTCAGTTTCGGATTTCCCCTGCGGCTCGAGGGAGGCATCAACACGGTGCCGTCTGTCCCGCGTCCGCTTGGGTCAGAAATATAAGTGGCTAATTGCTGTTTGGAAATGTCATCCGGAAAACTTCTTTTTATCTCCGTTGAGGTTGCGTACCGGTCGCTCACGTCATCGAGATAATCTGTCAGGAAATAATAGTAAGCGAATTCAGCAGAAAGTGAAACCAGCTTGCTCAAACCGTAACGCACTCCGAATCCTGAAGGGAAAGCAATATTGACCAAAGAATATTCCGGACGGCTGCCTGTTTCAAGGTTATCTCCCTGACCTTCGGTGTGCCATTTATACAAATCGGTTTCATACGAACCATCGCGCGAAACAATATTTCCATGCCCGCTTCGTTCCGGTGCATCGCGCAGTGTTCCGTCACCCCAGATAAAATATCGGTTGCTCATATCAGCGCTTCCCCGGAATAAATCGGATTTAGGACGTCCGTAAAAAGCACCCACTCCTGCAAATCCAAAGACGCAAAACTTTTGCCTGTAAAGTGATTGAAACTTGTTCGGATAATATGTATACGTGAGATGCGCTGCCGTTCCGAACACATCATTTCTGAAATTAATGCCGCGGTAATAATTTCTCAATTCGCCTCCCGCCATGCCACTGATTGGCGCTGTTTCATCATAGCCGATGCGGTGCCAGCTTAACCGCGCCTCAACCGAAAACGGAGTGTACATCATGCCTGACTTGCGGGGGTGGTTAAGGAAATTTCTCAGAGTCACGGCAAAGCCAACATTGGTAGATGACCATGGAATAACTCCATTGTCGTTGCCAAGGTCGCCAAAATATTCCGTGATGCCCGATGAAAAACCTATATCTGCAGCTCGCTGCGCTGATGTATTATTGGAGGCAAAAATTGCCGCAGCAGCTAATGTTGAGATGAGTAATGTTTTTTTCATATCCTGCCTTTTTAGTTTCGACAATAAAATTACTGTATTCCGGTCAACCGGGTTTCAACTTTTACGCTAAATAGTAACAATGATGGGTGAATGAATGAAAACAACAATCGAAATTTATTGAACGCATTATAAAAGTCAGATGTTTAACTTACTTTTGCTCAAACATATTTTCAAAAACTTAAACTCTAATCACATGAAAAAATTATTTACCCTGATTAATCTTTTGCTGTTCTCCCTGTGGAGTAATGCGCAAAATGACACGCTGCTTTATGAAAATTTTGATGCTGACCCGACAGGTAACGCTAATTGGACGCCTATCCCGGCATTTCCGAGCAACACTGTTAATGACACTATGTGGTATAATTATGATGCCGATGCCTTACCGGATCAAAGTGGTCAAAGCCGCCCCGGTGAATGGTGGTGGAGCAGTGGCGGATTTGCTGATACTGATAATTTAGACGGATGTATGTTCAGTAACTCATGGACGCTTGACCCCAATCCTGTAAAAAATTATCTCATTACTCCATCCATACAAATTATTGATGCCACTGCAATAGTAAGCTGGGCATCGGCACCACGCCAGACACCGAGATACCTGGACGGATATGTTGTAGTTGTTTCAACATCAACCAATGATGAAAATAATTTTACTGATACTCTTTTTGTAGCTGGCGAAAACCAAGATTGGGTTAATTTTCCGAACGATCCACCGGACAGCTCCTTTAGTTCATATTTTTTTCAACCTACAGGACCTAATGTTTTCATTCACGGCTTGGACGGAAACTATGTAGAATATCACGGTGATTCAATTCGCCTCATCGGACAACAGCGACCGTTCTCCGCAAGTTTGGCTGCCTATTCAGGTCAAAGCATTTATATCGCCTTTGTGCATTATACCGTTGATGACAATTTGATTTCCCTTGACGATATTCTGGTGGTTCGCGACTCAACTGTTGGTGTTAACGAAATCAGTAATGATGCGATGAAAATGTACTCCTATCCGAATCCTGCGAAGAAAAATATACGTCTCAATTTTACGATGAACAAAACTTCAGATGTAACCATCCATGTTTCGGACGTGCTCGGAAATCAAATTCTGAACAACAAGCTGAAAAATGTTTCAGGAAAATATTCTTACTCGATGAACGTGGAAAAATTATCAGCCGGAACCTATTATTACACAGTGACCAGCGACCATGGCAGAAGCACAAATAAATTTGTGATTCTGAAATAAATTTATCCTCCGGGAAAGCTAAAAAGCTGTCTTGCGGGGCAGCTTTTTTTATTTGAGCAATTCAAACCCGTCTGCATCTAAGTGAAACGGATGACGGCTCCGGAAATTTTCAAGGTCAGAATAAGAAAGTAAAATTGTTTCCACGGATTCTTTTTCCGGTTCTGTCCTGCTTATTTTTTCTCCTCTGAAATTAAAGACAGATGATTCTCCGGTATGCAGAACATCGTTACCGTCCCTGCCAATTCGATTTACTCCGATCACGTAGGATTGGTTTTCAACTGCGCGTGCCGGAAGCAATTGTTTCCATGCAGTGATTCTTCGTTCGGGCCAGTTGGCAATGTATATCAGGACATCGTAATCTTGCTGCGAAGTTCTTCTTGACCACACGGGAAAACGCAAATCATAACAGATAAGCGGACAGATTTTCCATCCTTTTGCTGATGCAATTAATTTCTTTTCTCCGGCAGCAAAAATTTTCTCTTCTCCTGACAGGCGAAAGAGATGGCGCTTGTCGTACGTTTCAAAATTTCCATCGGGCTTCATCCAGATGAGGCGGTTAAAATAGCTGGAGTTATCCTTAATGATAATACTTCCAGTGATGATGCAATTTTTTTTCTCCGACCAATTGCACATCCAGTCAACGGTTTCGCCATCCATGGTTTCAGCATTAGCGGAAGCATTCATGGTGAATCCCGTGGTGAACATTTCAGGAAGAATAATTATATCAGCCGGGGGAGTGGAGTTCTCAAAATGTTTTTCAAACATCTGCCTGTTGGCGGATGCATTTTCCCAGTGAAGTTCTGTCTGGATGATGGTTATGCGCAGGTCTTCCATGCGATTATTTTTTCAGTAATAATCTCCTGTGCAAAAAAATAATTCCGGAAAAAATATTAAGCCCACCCCGGGTTGACGGCAATCAATCCCATGAAATATAAAATGATGGTAACAATAATGAGCAGCCCAAGTGTAATCCCGAAAATAAGCGTCAGCCGTTTGTAGAGCGCTGCGCTTTGCTCCAGCTTAAGTTTACGGATGATGTTGAATATTACATTCTCCGCGCGGTGAAATGCGCTTTCACTTTTCACAATGTAGTCGAACGCACCGTACTTCATCGTGTTCACCGCCACTTCAATTTTGTCCTGACCGGAAAACATAACTACATCAATATCGGGATGCTCCCCTCGGATTGCTTTCAATATATCAAGCCCGTTCATGGAGGTATTACTTACCTTATCGAAATAATAATCGAGGAAAACAATCTGCGGCTTGAGGGTGCCGATATTTTTCATGCACTCTTCTCCCGTCAAGTAGGTGTGCACATTCAGATACGAATATTTTCCCAGGTGGTCAGAAAGCATCATTGCCTGAACCGGGTCATCGTCCACGATGAAAATGTTATTTACTTCATTCATGCTGAAAATTTTTTATTGTTTCATAAAAACATCCAGTTCAACGATGGCTTTCTTACAGAGTTCCTCCAATTGGGAAAACATTGCCGGAATCGCTTCGACATTTGTCCGCGATGAAGCATCGTTTTCAATTTGCTTGATGAGCGCCTCGCCTTCTTTGATGCCCATGTATGTGATTTGCGGTTTCAGCGAATGAGCATTGGCGCGTACCCCGTCCCAGTCGGATGCACCGAGTGCTGTGCGGATTTTCTCCAATTGCTGAGGGGCAATCTGCAAAAACATACCTACGTACTTTTTCATCCTCGTAGTGTCGCCTCCGGCAAAGGAGGAGAGAAAGGTCATGTCTGTAATTTTTTGTTCGGTGTCCATGGCGTTTAGTAATTCCATGCAATAATACGAGATTATTGGAAAACAGCAGACATATAAATAAACTGCTCTTTTAGCAGAAGAAATTTATCTTTGAATTTCTTTTTTTGACAAGAATCACAAAACAAATGGCAGAAAAAAAACTTTCCGTGGCAGTCATTGGTGGCGGAAGCTGGGCTACGGCTTTGGTGAAAATTCTTTCGAACAATGTGGACAAGATTCACTGGTGGGTTCGCAGTGCGGAAACGGCTGAGTATATCCGAAAGCACCGCCACAATCCGAAATACATAAGCGATGTGGAAATTGATACTGCAAAAGTTGAAGTAGGAAATGATTTGCAGCGTGCAATTGCCGGTGCAGAAGTTATCATTCTTGCCGTGCCATCAGCTTTTTTGAAAGAAGCACTCTCTCCGATTGCTCCTGAGCACCTGAAAGGGAAAATTATTTTCTCCGCCATCAAAGGAATTGTGCCCGATGATTTGATGATTGTGGGAGAGTTTATGAATAAGAAATATAATGTGCCGCTGGAAAATTTCGGAGTCATCACCGGACCGTGCCATGCGGAGGAAGTGGCTATGGAAAAACTTTCTTATCTCACGCTTGCCTCGCAAAAAATTTCCAATGTTGAAATGCTTTCATTGCTGCTCAACTGCCGCTACATCCGCACCACGCTTTCCGATGACATTTACGGAACGGAATATGCCGCTGTTATGAAAAATGTTATTGCCATTGGCAGCGGCATCTGCCACGGGCTGGGCTATGGCGACAACTTCCAGGCGGTGCTCGTTGCCAATTCCATACAGGAAATCAAACGGTTTGTTGATGCCGTGCATCCCATCACGCGCGACATTAACGACTCCGCTTATCTCGGTGATTTACTCGTGACGGCTTACTCGCAGTTCAGCCGCAACAGAACTTTTGGAACGATGCTCGGAAAAGGATACTCCGTAAAAAATGCGCAGCTCGAAATGAACATGATTGCCGAAGGTTATTACGCGGCAAAATGTATTCATGAACTTAATAAAAAACTGAATGTGAAGATGCCGGTGACGGATGCTGTTTACGCTGTGCTCTATGAAAAAAAATCTGCCGCTGAGGAAATGAAAATGCTGGCGGAGAAGCTTTCGTGATGAAATAGAAAATAATGTTTTCTGTTTCAGGATTTTTTTATTCCCGCTGCTTCCTTCCACGTTTCAACCAGCAATTGCAGCCACTCAATTTCTTTTTTCAGCTTCTCGTTTTCGGCTGCCAGCGGGTTTTCGGCATGGGGCGGAAGTTCTGCCGAAAGCTGGTCGGCTATTTCGCGGATGAAATTGTATTTGAG
Organism: Bacteroidia bacterium; assembly: GCA_035293345.1. Lineage (GTDB taxonomy): Bacteria > Bacteroidota > Bacteroidia > AKYH767-A > 2013-40CM-41-45 > 2013-40CM-41-45. Next base: position 7,293 of record DATDOJ010000007.1, on the reverse strand, counting down.
CACCTGCGAAATGGTGAAGAGCGTGGTAATCTTCATCGTCTCTCTTTTGAAATAGCGGGCTATGGTTACATTGTTTACTCCTTGCGCCCGTGCCCAGGCAGATTGAAATAGCCGCTTTTCGGTCACATATTTCCGCAATCTTCGCCCAATATGTTCTGGTTTTTTAAATTCTTTAGCCATTTTGATAATTTATTTATCATGCAAAGATAATTAAATTAGCTTTACAGGACTGTTTAATTGTCTTTTAATGTAAATTTAATTATGCTGTTTTGCTAATTTATCCCGTTCAACTTGCTAATTTATCCCGCTTAATAACATAATTTATCCCGCTCTATAAGCTAATTAAACCATCTTTATTTGCTAATTTAATTATCAATTATGCTAATGTTTTCGTTTTTTATAGCTCTAAACGAAAATTTTAAGGTTATTTTTGAAGCACAATCCTTTTTGTGAGTGTTTGTTTTTCATTTCTCACCTGCACAAAATAGATTCCGGCAGGTTGTTCGCTTAAATTGATTTCTGTTTTTTGAGAAATTATTTTTCGCTCATATACTATTGCCCCCATAACATCATAAACAGAAATGTCATGCTGAACTTGTTTCAGCATCCCCCTCATCTCAACAATGAATTTTCCGGAAGCGGGATTGGGGCTGATAAAAAAAGTATTGTTTGAATTCGCTTCTTCAATGCCGGTGCAAGGGGAAATACTTAAATCGTAGCAGGAATATCCGCTCGCTTCATCAATAATAATGTAATAAGTAGCTGCTGAAGGAAAAGTAAACTGCATGGAGGAATTACCTACTATTGGAGTTGGTGTCACACAAATACCACCTGCACCCGGACATCCCATGTAAATTGCAAGAGCCGGATTTCCTGTAGTATTGGACATGCTGATGCAATCAGTTTCAGGACCCGTTGTAGTGTACATGTAAACACGGTCTTCGCCTGCGTAGGTTGTGTTGCAAATTCCGCCCTGGCCTTGATAATCATTAATCATACACTGCGTGCAGTGAGAAGTTACTGAATATGGAATGGAAGGAATCATAACAGGATAAGCACAAGTGGCGCCTGCTGCTACAACTGACGGTGTCGGGTTGCAGCTTAGCATTGCATTCCATCCTGCAGCGACTCCGCTGGAATTAGAAGTAAACTGCGCAGTGAGACAACCTCCTGACGAATCCTGCGACACAACAGCTGCGCAAAAGCTTGTAGTGTTCAATGGTCCCTGGAATGTTTGCAAAAGCGGACCGCCTGTACCGGTTCCGCTGTATAATCTTAAAATGTCACTCGCATCGCTGAGTGCCATCGAAGTGAATGTCATTGCAACATACTGTCCCGGAAGAGCTGAACATAAAACAAGCACACCGCTTTCATTGTTCGAATAATTTCCTACACCGCCCGAGTCATAAAACATTCCACCGCAGGTGTTGAATGTTTGATTGCCTGACTGAGGCATAAGGTATTGTGCATTTGCACCTATGGCGGCTATTGCAAAGAACAAAATGGCGGGGAATTGCTTTGTTTTCATCGCTTGCGGTTTTTAAAATGGTTAAGCAAAGATAAATACTTTTCTTAAAGGAGAATCAGGCAGAGTTGTACTCCGAACTATTTCCCTATATTTACACCCCGTGTTGTTCTGAGAGAAGTTTGTTCAGCTTTCCGGTCATCACACAACTAAAAAACTCAACACGGTGTCAAACGCAAAATATATTTTCGTCACAGGCGGTGTAACTTCTTCGCTCGGCAAAGGAATTATTTCCGCATCGCTCGCCAAGCTGCTGCAGGCGCGCGGCTATAAAGTAACCATCCAGAAATTCGACCCGTACATTAACGTTGACCCGGGCACGCTGAATCCGTACGAGCATGGCGAATGTTATGTGACCAACGATGGCGCAGAGACAGACCTCGACCTCGGGCACTACGAACGCTTTCTGAATGTGCCGACTTCGCAGGCGAACAACGTGACGACAGGACGGGTTTACCAGACGGTGATTAACAAAGAGCGCGAAGGAGAATATCTCGGCAAGACGGTGCAGGTGATTCCGCACATCACCGATGAAATAAAAAGACGGATACAGATTCTCGGTGAGTCGGGCGACTATGAAATTGTGATAACTGAAATTGGCGGCACGGTGGGCGACATTGAATCGCTGCCATACATTGAAAGCATCCGACAGATGATTTGGGAAATGGGAGGAAGTTGTTTGGTGATTCACCTCACGCTGATTCCGTATCTCACTGCTACCGGAGAATTGAAAACAAAACCTACACAACATTCGGTGAAGACCTTGCTCGAATACGGAGTTCAGCCCGATGTATTAGTGTGCCGCACAAGTCATGCGCTGAACGCTGACATCCGCAGAAAGATTGCGCTGTTCTGCAACGTGAATGTGAATGCGGTTATCGAATCCATTGATGTGAATACTATTTATGATGTTCCGCTGATGATGCAGAAGGAACAGTTGGATAAAGTGGTGCTGAATAAACTGAAGCTTCCGCTCCACCAGGACCCGGACATGGAACAGTGGAAAGATTTTTTAGGCAAGCTGAAGAATCCTGTTTGCGAAGTGCGCATCGGGCTGGTGGGAAAATATATTGAGCTGAAGGATTCGTATAAGTCCATTGCGGAATCGTTCATCCATGCAGGCGTTGCCAACGAGTGCCGTGTGAATGTGGAATGGATACATTCTGAAAATATTGATGAAGTAAATGTTGCACACCGGCTCGAAGGGCTTCATGGAATTTTGGTGGCTCCGGGTTTTGGCGACCGCGGCATTGAAGGAAAAATTTCTGCAATAAAATATGTACGCGAAAATAATATTCCGTTTTTCGGAGTGTGCCTCGGCATGCAGTGCGCGGTGATTGAATTCGGAAGAAATGTTTTGGGATGGAGTGATGCGCATAGCACAGAGATGAATGCTGACACCAAACATCCGGTCATTGATTTGATGAACGAGCAGAAAAAAATTACTGCGAAGGGCGGCACGATGCGGTTGGGAGAATTTGCATGCGCGTTAACGAAAGGAACGAAGACAAGTCAGATTTACGGAAAGACAAAAGTCAGCGAGCGCCATCGCCACCGCTATGAATTCAACAGCAAGTATCTTTCAAAATACGAGGAGGAAGGAATGATTGCAGCAGGAATAAATCCTGAATCGGAACTGGTGGAAATTATTGAACTGAAAAATCATCCGTGGTTTATCGGCACGCAGTTTCATCCTGAGTATAAGAGTACGGTTGAAAGTCCGCATCCGCTTTTTGTGAAGTTTGTGAAGGCAGCGATTGAGCATTCAAGAGTGCCCAGCGTGAATGGCGCCAGGCAGGTTCCGGAATTGAAAGTTCAGAATTAAATTGGTTGCCGCGGGTGATTATTAGCTGGTGTCGCATAAAATACTCCCCATCTCACGACTTAATCCCGGGCTGTTTTCTCATCATAAAAGTTTCCATAGTTTTGCGCCTCAAATTTTTATTTATGCGAACAAAATTCCTTTTTATTCTCTTTCTTTCTTTGATGATTTCTGCTGCGGTTCAGGCACAGGAAAATAATTCTTTCACGCTGCAGCAGGCGATTGAATATGCCTATCAGCATCAGTCAACGATACTCAATGCAGGGCTTGATGAAAAAATGGCTATCGCGAAAGTGAAGGAAACAAGAGGCATAGGGTTGCCGCAACTCAGCGCAAACTTTGATGCGAAAGATTACTTTACGTTGAACTATCTTTTTCCGGGTGCATTTGCAGGAGGCGAACCCGGAAAATTTGTAGGGTTTCCTATTGAAACACCTTCATACAGTGCGTCTGCCGGAGTGCAGGCATCGCAGCTTCTCTTTGACGGAACCTACCTGACGGGATTGAAGGCAGCAAAAACATACAGAGAACTTTCACAAAAAAATCTTTCGCGGACTAAAATTGATATTGCTGTATCAGTAAGCAAGGCATATTATAGTGTGCTTGTAAATGCACAGCGTGTAAAATTGCTTGATGCAAATGTTACGCGCGTGCAAAAACTTAAAGATGATACCAAGGCGCTTCTCGATAACGGGTTTGTGGAGAAGATTGATTATGACCGTGTGGTGCTTGCTTATAATAATCTTGTCACTGAGCGCGATAACATCAACCGCATGGTGAAACTGAGCGACTATCTTCTGAAATTCCAGATGGGGATGGATATCTATTCCAATCTTGCTCTCACGGATTCTTTGAATGATGAAGAGTTGAAAAATATTTCCGTCTCAGCGGAAAAACCTGACGCGACAAAGAGAATTGAATATTCGCTTCTTCAAACGCAACAGCAATTGATGAAATTGGATTTGAGAAGATACAGGTCACAGTATATGCCAAGTTTGGTTTTATATGGCAACCTCTACACATTGCAGCAGGGACCGGAGTTCAATGTATTTGATACAAATGAAAAATGGTATCCCACAGGTTTTGTTGGTGCTTCCCTTTCGTTGCCTCTCTTTGACGGCTTACAGCGTGAGAAAAAAATTCAGCAGGCAAAATTAAATCTTCAGAAAACGGAAAATGATATTGCCAATACAATAAGCGCGCTTTCGTTAGAAGCTGAAACACACAGGACACAATTATTGAATGCTTTGTCATCACTGAGTACACAAAAGGAAAATCTTGAACTTGCCAATGAAGTGGTTCGTGTTTCAAAATTAAAATATGACCAGGGCGTTGGCAGCAATCTTGAAGTCATTAACGCAGAAACATCATGGCGTGAAGCGCAGACGAATTATTACAACGCACTCTATGATGCCCTTGTCGGCAGGGTGGAATATGACAGGGCGATGGGGAATATAAAGTAATACGTTATCAGGGATTGGTTATTAGTTATACGGTAACGGTCGAGTCACATCACAGTCTTTGTCATTTCAGAGATAACTTTTTCTGACCTTTGCTCAGCATGAACGATAATTATCTCTTCACGGAAAAGTTTGCTCTTGAACAGGATGCTCAGGATTCACTAAAACATTTCAGAAATTTTTTTTTATTTCCACAGCATGATAGCAGGAATGTAATTTATTTCTGCGGCAATTCACTGGGCTTGCAGCCCGTGGCAACTCAAAAATATATTCAGCAGGAATTGGATGACTGGGCGAATCATGCAGTAGAGGCACACTTTACTGCGAAAAATCCGTGGGTGCCTTATCATGAAATGTTTGCTCAGCCATTGGCAAAACTTACTGGGGCTTTGCCCGAAGAAGTTGTGGCGATGAACCAGCTCACGAGCAACATTCATTTTCTTTTTGTTTCATTTTATCGCCCGACAAAAGAGCGTTACAAAATTCTTTGCGAGGCAGGCGCGTTTCCATCAGACAGATATGCGATAGAATCGCAGGTAAAATTTCATGGGCTGAATCCTGATAATGCCATCATCGAACTTTCTCCCCGAGTTGGCGAACATGCGATTCGTCATGAAGATATTTTATCAGCCATCGAAAAAAATAAAAATGAACTCGCACTTATTTTTATTGGCGGGGTGAATTATTATTCAGGACAGGTGTTTGATATGAAATCAATCACTGAAGCAGGGCATAAAGCTGAAGCAACAGTTGGCTTTGATTTGGCTCATGCCATCGGCAACATAAAACTTTCTTTGCAGGATTGGAATGTTGACTTCGCTGTTTGGTGCACATACAAATACCTAAACTCGGGACCGGGAAGTGTTGGAGGCGTATATATTCACGAGCGGCACGCAAAAAATATTTCGCTCCCGCGTTTTGCAGGTTGGTGGGGACACGACAAAGCAAACCGCTTTAAAATGGAAAAGGATTTTCGCGCCATGCCAACTGCTGAAGGATGGCAGCTTAGTAATGCGCCCGTTCTTTCCATGGCAGCGCACAAAGCAGCGCTTGATATTTTTGATGAAGCAGGAATGGATGCGTTGATTGAAAAAAGTATAAAGCTGACAGGGTATTTGGAGTTTGTGATTGGAGAAGTGAATAAAAAAATTGAAAGCGGAAACTGGAGATTAGAAATTATTACTCCAAGAGAGAGAGGTTGTCAGCTTTCAATCATTGCTCACGGCTTGGGAAAAGCATTGCACGAAAAACTTTCAGCGAACGGTGTGATGGCTGACTGGCGCGAACCGAACGTGATTCGCTGTGCGCCTGTTCCGTTGTATAATTCGTTTGAAGACATATACAGGTTCGGAGAAATAATTTTAAAAATAATGGAACGCGGATAACACGGAAAATGCGGATTGAACGCTGATAAAAAAATCCGGGTTCATCTTTTTTTTCCGCGTCATCCGCGTACTGTTTTAACTATGAATAATAAAATAACAATCATCGGTGCGGGATTAGTCGGCTCGCTGCTTTCCATTTACTTGTCAAAACGCGGTTACAAAGTTTCTGTTTACGAGAAACGTCCTGACTTGCGCAAGAACAGAATTTCCGCAGGCAAATCCATTAACCTTGCGCTGAGCGACAGAGGTTGGAGAGGATTGGAAGGCGTAGGCATTGCAGATGAAATCCGCAAAGTTGCCATCCCGATGAAGGGGAGAATAATTCACAATACAGACGGAAAAATAAATTTTCAGCCCTACGGAAAAGAAGGACAGGCAATTTATTCCGTCTCGCGTGGAGGACTGAATTGTGTGCTGATGGATTTGGCAGAGAAGCACGGAGCGGAATTTTTTTACAACGAACGCTGCACACAAATTGATTTACAAACTGCAACTTCACATTTTGAAAATGCAGAAACAAAAAAATTATCTGAAGTAAAAGCAGAAAGAATTTTCGGAACGGATGGAGCATTTTCTGCAGCGCGTTTGCAGTTGCAGTTAACTACAGACCGTTTCGAATATTCACAGCAGTACCTTGAACACGGATATAAAGAACTGATGATTCCCGCAACAGCATCAGGTGACTTTGCCATGGCCCCCAACGCGCTTCACATATGGCCACGCGGGCAATTCATGCTGATTGCGCTTCCGAATCTGGATAAGAGTTATACATGCACTTTATTTTTTCCTTTCGAAGGAGAAAAATCTTTTTCGGCACTCGACACAAAAGAAAAGATGCTTAACTTCTTCAAAAAAACTTTTCCTGATGCGGTTCCGCTGATGCCGACACTCGAGCAAGATTACTTTGCCTATCCTGCAGCATCATTGGTAACCGTAAAGTGTTTGCCGTGGAGTTACGAGGATAAACTTTTGCTCTTAGGCGATGCAGCTCACGCCATCGTTCCGTTCTTCGGGCAGGGAATGAACTGCGGGTTTGAAGATTGTGTGGTGCTGGATAAGTTGATACACGACCTCATCCCCCAACCCCTTCTCCAAAAGGAG
>DATDOJ010000006.1:0-5751 GCA_035293345.1 Bacteroidia bacterium | reverse complement strand
CAAATTCTTATATGTCTTTAGTTTTACATTTTAATTTTCAAATTTTAATTTGGTTAGAGAAATATTTTTTGGAGGTCATAAAATACGATGCCAAATTTATTCTTTCCTTCTTTCATTCACCGATAAATTCCGAATAGTAATCTGCCAATTCATCATGGAATCCCCATCCGATGCCGTCCGTATCAGCAACAATTTTCCAACATCTTTTTTCAAATACAGGAGTCAGATTATTCTCTCTGATATGCTTGCAGACATCATAAAACATGCTTGCCACACTATTGTAAAATGGCTCGTTAATGTCACCATAAGCGTTAGTGAATTCAACTCCGCTTTCAACGTAATGCAGCATGACATCTACAAGAGATTCGGAGAGCGGAGAAAGTTTTTTGAAATCATTCACTGCTTTTCGCGCAACTCTCAACTTGGGATCGCCATACCCGCCACGGGACGGGAAAAATTCATTGCGGATAACCCGTTTGTATTTTTCTGCAACGGTTTTATCAGCGGGGTTGATCATGTATTTGTAATAAGTTTTTACATCGTCATATTTCTTATGGAGTTCCATAACCTGCTCAACAAGTTCCTCCCTGGATAGTGATTGCAAATATTTTTTGATGCTCATCGCGATTATTTTTTGAGAATGGCGCTTATTATTTTTTCCTGCGGTTTTTCTTTTGAGCATCCTTCAGCATTTTCTTTTCGTCTCTTTCTAATTTGCGCTGCAGTTTTTTTACATCTTCCGAAGGCGGCAACCGTTCGGGTTTCACTCCGCGTTCAATCAGTATTTTTCTTACCGCCAGATTATTATCCACATGCTCTTTGCTTATTTTTTCATTGCCTTTCAAATCTCTTTCTGTCACATTGTGGCTGGTTAGTTCGGCAGCAAAATCTTTTGCTTTGATGGTGAGGGTTGGAAGAAAATCAGCCAGCGGTCTGCTGTCGGGCACTTTCAATTTGTGTTTCATGTCATTGGTGTTGAAGCCGCCAAACAATGCATGGTCGCCTTTACTGCGGATGATGGCAAAACCTTTATCATCCACGCCTCTTTCATAAATAATTCCCGAAAGTTTTTTCTCGCTCTTGCTGAGTTTTTCCCGTGCCGAAACCCGTGCAACTTCTAAGAGGCGTTGCTCAATAATTTCCTGCCTGCGTGTCTGTACGGCAAAATAAGTTTGTGCAAATGCCACTTCACTTTTTCCCGGATCGCCATTTTGGGCAACCAGATAGCAGGCATATCTTGTGAGCGCTACGTCTTCTATTTCCCGCTGCGCTCCTTTGGCAAGGTCTATCATTTTGTTGATATCAACGAAATGATAAGAAACCTCAGCGCCACTGGTTTCACAGGCGATTTTTGCCTTATCAATTACTTTCAGAAAGTTTCGCCAGTCAGTGTAATTAAAAATGCTTTGCAATTCCCTTGCACTCCAGCATTCAACATCATTGAAGATGTAACATGCCTGTTCAAATTTTTCGAATAGTTCCTGAATAAGTGCTTTTTTCATTTTGACGCTGTTACTAATGTTGAGAAAGTTAGGAGAATGAGCTTAACGCAAATTCTTATATGTCTTTAGTTTTTATTCAATAGTTTTTGATTTATTGTTTGAGCAAATGTATTTTATTTTTGGGATTGGTTTTTCGCCTCACCCCCTAACCCCCTCTCAACCTCATCCGTCCCGATGAAAAATCGGGACACCTTCTCCTGAAGGAGAAGGAAAGCGGAACGTAATCTGTTTGGAGAGGGGTGTTTCGACTTCTCCTTCGACTTCGCTCAGGATGACAGCTCAGCATGACGGTTGCGGGAACACAAACCCCGTGCTGAAGCACGGGGCTATTAAGATTTAATCCGTCAGCTGACGGATTATTTTTTAAAAGGTTGATAGAGATACAGAACCCGCAGAGCTAAGCCCGATTGCAGTGGAGCGCAGCGGAACGGAAAGCGGGACGGGAGGTGGTGAGAGCTGTGAAAGGTTGCTTCCAAATTTTAGAGTTTAAAGTTTAAAGTTCAAAGTTCAAAGTGGGGATGCTGAAACGAGTTCAGCATGACAAGGAACGGGGGATTGCTTCGCTGTGCTCGCAATGACAACAAGTATTTACATTTGCCCCAATGGAAATTTCCAAGACATACAACCCTGCCGAAGTAGAGGACAAGTGGTACGCTTACTGGATGGCGCATGATTTTTTTAAAAGTGTTCCGGATGAGCGGGAGCCATACACTATTGTGATTCCACCGCCCAACGTGACGGGTGTGCTGCACATGGGGCACATGCTGAACAACACGATTCAGGATGTGCTGATTCGCAGGGCGCGCATGCTGGGAAAAAATGCGTGCTGGGTTCCGGGCACCGACCATGCTTCCATTGCCACGGAAGCCAAGGTGGTTGCCATGCTGAGGGAACGGGGAATAAAGAAAAGCGATTTGTCGCGCGAAGAGTTTTTGAAATATGCGTGGGAGTGGAAAGAAAAATATGGCGGAATTATTCTGGAGCAGCTGAAAAAGCTGGGGGCAAGCTGCGACTGGAGCCGCACGCGCTTTACGATGGACGCGGGGTATTATGACGATGTCATCAATGTGTTTATTGATTTATACAACAAGGGCTTAATCTACCGCGGTAAGCGGATGGTGAACTGGGACGTGGTTGCGAGGACGGCTGTGAGCGATGAGGAGGTGATTTTTAAAGACACGCGGAGCAGGATGGTTTATGTGAAGTATTTAGTTGACAATGGACAATTGACAATTGACAATGAAAAGGGACAGGGGACAGGGGACAAGGGAATTACGCAGAGCAAAAATTATATTGTAGTCGCAACAGTTAGACCGGAAACGATTATGGGTGATGTGGCTGTTGCTGTTCACCCGGATGATGAGCGATACAAGCACCTGCACGGGAAGAATGTGATTGTTCCATTAGTGAACCGCGCTGTGCCTGTGATTACGGATGAAGCGATTGACAAGGAATTCGGGACGGGATGCCTGAAGGTTACTCCGGCACACGACACGGTTGACTATGAGATTGGTTTGCGCCACGGACTGCCTGTGATTGACACGCTGAACGAGGACGGAACTATTTCGGAGGCGGGAAAAGTTTTTGTTGGCATGGACAGGTTTGCTGCGCGCAAGCAAGCAATAAAAAAATTAGAGGAGGACGGGTTGATTGAAAAGATGGAAGATTACAGTCACCAAGTGGGGCACAGCGAGCGGACGGATGCGGTGATTGAGCCGCGCCTCTCGATGCAGTGGTTCCTGAAAATGCGCGACCTGAGCAAGCCGGCTTTGGATGCTGTGGTGAGCGGTGAAGTGAAACTGATTCCGAATAAGTTCATCAACACATATAAGTACTGGATTGAAAATGTGAGGGACTGGTGTCTGAGCCGGCAGTTGTGGTGGGGACAGCAGATTCCGGCCTGGTATGACGGGGAGGGAAATTTTGTGGTGGCGAAGACGCGGGAGGCAGCGTTTGAGAAATTAAGAATGCAGAATGCAGAATGCAGAATTGAAAATATAAAGCAGGACGAGGATGTGCTGGATACGTGGGCTTCTTCGTGGCTGTGGCCTATCAGTGTGTTTGATGGTTTTGCAAAACCGGATGGCGACATAAAATATTACTACCCGACCAGCGATTTGATTACGGCACCTGAAATTCTTTTCTTCTGGGTGGCGCGGATGATTATTGCTGGCTATGCATACAAAAAAGAAAAGCCGTTCACGAATGTTTATCTCACGGGCATTGTGCGCGACAAGCAGGGAAGGAAGATGAGCAAGCAACTTGGCAATTCTCCTGAGCCGCTGGAACTGATTTCGAAATACAGTGCTGATGGTGTTCGTGTGGGAATGCTTTTGTGTTCTCCTGCCGGAAATGATTTGCTGTTTGATGAATCGTATTGCGAGCAGGGAAGAAATTTTGCGAATAAGGTTTGGAATGCGTTTCGGTTAGTGAAGGGATGGACGCATCACCCCCAGCCCCTCTCCAAAGGAGAGGGGAGTCGCACTGATGTTACTCCAGAGAAAAATCAGGTGGCGATTGATTGGTTCTCGTCCAAGTTGAGTTCGGAGATTGAGAACATCAATGACCTGTATTCAAAATACAGAATCTCCGAGGCGCTGATGGCTACATACAAACTTGTGTGGGATGATTTCTGTGCGTGGTATCTCGAAATGGTGAAGCCGGATTTTGTTGACGGGCAGCCGCTGCCGGTTGACAGCTACACCTACAATTCAACGATAGAATTTTTTGAAGACATCCTGAAGCTGCTTCATCCGTTCATGCCTTTTATCACGGAGGAGTTGTGGCATCTCATCAGAGAGAGGGATGAAAAGGATTGTGTTATTAATGCGGAATGGCCGGAAGCGCTTCCATCAGATAAAAATATTATTGAACAGTTTGAGTTGTTTAAAGAGGTCGTTACTAATATCAGGAACATTCGTCAACAAAAAAATATTTCTCCGAAAACTCCAATGAAGTTGGCGCTCGTAAAAAACAAGGAACCGCTACCAGAATGGTTTCCTAGGTTACTTGTCAAATTGTGTAACGTACCTATACTTATATTTGGAAATACATATCCTGGAAATGTTTTGCCTTTTATTGTGAGGCAATATGAATTTCATGTTTCATTAGATACTACATTAGATATTGCAGCTGAGAAAGCACGTTTAATGCTCGAACTTGAATATAACAAGGGATTTCTTGAATCCGTTCAGAAAAAACTTTCCAACGAGCGCTTTGTGCAGAATGCAAAACCGGAAGTGGTGGAGATTGAAAAGAAGAAACAATCGGATGCGGAGGCGAAGATTAAGGCGATTGAGGAGCAGCTGGGGTCGCTTTAAAATAGAACACGGATTATTATGATGATTAAGATAAACGATAATAAGTTTTATCTGCGCAAATCATAACAATCTTAATAATCCGCGTTCCCATTTCATACTTATGCAAATTCTATTGCTTGATAATTATGATTCGTTTACCTGGAATCTGTTTCATTACCTGGAACAGGTTGTGGATGGAGAAATTGTTGTGAAGCAGAATGATGAAACCACGGTTGAAGAGGCAGGAGAATATGACCGGATAATTTTATCTCCCGGACCAGGGTTGCCGGATGAAGCGGGAGTCACGAAAGAAATCATCAGGAAATATTTTTCTTCCAAACCGATTCTTGGAGTTTGTCTCGGTCACCAGGCAATCGGAGAGGTGTTTGGAGCGAAGCTGAAAAATCTGAGCACAGTGAAACACGGAGTTGCTTCGCGGCTTGTTGTTAAAGACAAGAACGAAAAAATATTTTCAGGAATTGAAGAAGACATTACTATCGGACATTATCATTCGTGGGTGGTGGATAAAGACAATTTCTCTGCTGAGTTAAAAATAACTGCGGAAGATGGGGAAGGAAATATTATGGCGATGCGGCATAACAAGTACAATGTGTGCGGGGTTCAGTTTCATCCGGAGTCGGTGCTGACTTCGCAGGGCTTGACAATGTTGAAGAATTGGGTGACCCTTTCCTGATAACTTTATTCGCATGAATCTTCGGGAAGAAATACTGAAGGAATATTCTTAGAGACAGATGGATAAAATAATCCGCTACGTTGGTGATGACCAAAAGAAGTTTGATGCGCTGGTTGAATTGTTTCTGAAAGGAGAATACCGCGTCACGCAAAGAGCGGGCTGGTCAATGAGTTACATTGTGATTGCTCATCCGTAGCTCGTGAAAAAGCATTTAAAGAATCTTTTGCTAAACCTGGAGAAACCAAATCTTCACAAT
>DATDOJ010000005.1:0-2144 GCA_035293345.1 Bacteroidia bacterium | reverse complement strand
ACTCATATCACCTATTTCGTCAAGGAATAAAGTGCTGTCATTCGCCTGTTCGAATTTCCCGATGCGCTGCTTGATGGCGGAAGTGAACGAGCCCTTCTCATGCCCGAACAATTCGCTTTCAATCAGCTCGGATGGAATGGCGGCACAGTTCACTTCGACAAGTTGGAGATTTGCTCTCTTGCTTTTCTCATGAATCCACCGCGCGACTAATTCCTTTCCTGTTCCGTTTGCACCGGTGATGAGAACGCGCGCTTCGGTTGGCGCTACTTTGTCAATCAACTCCTTTATTTTTTTCATCTCCCCCGAATCGCCAACCATCTCGCGCGTTTTGAAGATTTTTTTCTTCAATGTCTTTGTCTCCGTTACGAGTGTATTTCTGTCGAGCGCATTGCGAACAGTGACAAGCAGGCGATTCAGGTCGGGCGGCTTGGAGATAAAATCATACGCGCCTTTCTTCAATGCTTCCACGGCTGTGTCAATGGTGCCGTGACCGGAAATCATTACCACAGGAACATCAGGTTTTACAGCAAGAATTTTCGCGAGTAGTTCCATCCCGTCCATCTTCGGCATCTTGATGTCGCAGAGGACGACATCGTAATCCTGCGTTTCGACTTTCTTCAATCCCTCCACTCCATCTGCCGCTTCATCCACGTCAAACTTTTCGTACTGAAGAATATCTCTCAGTGTATTGCGGATGGCTTTTTCGTCATCTATGATTAAAATCTTAGGCATTGAAAAAAATATAAGGTACTATGTACAAAGTACTATGAACTTCTACTGTTTCGTCAACGGCTCGAGTGCCATGTCACCGCACTCAGGACAATTACCCGGCTTGTCGGAAATAACTTCGGGGTGCATCGGGCAAGAGTAATACACAGTGCCTGCTGCGAGCGCTGTAGTATCGAGTGAAAAGTTCTGCGCTGAGTCCGCGCTTTGAATCTTTGCATCCTTACTGCCGTCACTCGGAGCGGGGCTGCTGCAGGATGTAACAATGACAGCAATAGCTGCGAAGGAAATGAGAATTGTTTTTTTCATGATGATTGTTTTTGGTTTTATTATTAAGCAAAGAAAAGAAATTACTGTTGTGTTATACGGAATATCTATTGACTTTTAATCAATTAATTTTTCCAAATAAGAATGCAAAGCCGACTTTAACACCTAAATGAATCGTAGGAAAAAATTGATTGCGGGTAAATTCTCCCAACGGAATAACACTTTCTGCATTCGATGGCCAAATTTTGGTGGTGTTATAATTTCTTTTTCTGATTCTAGCTCCTATGCCTCCGTAAAACTCAAGAAAAATATGTTTCGTTAAATAATTTTCCCTTCCATAAAGCAACTCCAAACCAAAAACTTTTGTTTTTTCAGAACGCTCATATACTATCCACTCGAATGGTCTAATTTGATCTACAAAGCTGGCGTTATCATAATGAATATCTTTAAATATGAATAATGAACTTATGTACCGAACTTTGTCATTGATGAAATACCATTTATAGTAAACCCTTCCAACAAAGCCATTGTAAACTCCAACCGGAAAATTGTTATCATTGACTTCCGGACTGCTGCGATTATCTTTATTCCACCACTTATTTGCTATCATGTAGCCAACACTAATTCCAAAACTTCTTTTCTTCTTTGCAACGTAATCAATAAAAAAAGAATAATCATTCATCAATGGTTCGGTGGGGTTAATTGCGAAACGAAGAGATGGTTTGGAGTAATCGTAATATAAAGTTTTTGGTTTGCCTATAGATACCGTATCGGTAAGTTTGAATTCATCATTTGGAATCATCGTATATTTATGATGGGGAGCATAACCCATTACCCAAAGAAGCGGTAAGGGATTATAAAATCCTGTTAGAATGAAATATGATTGAATGCCGATTGCTCCGAATGCTGGTTTTTCTTTTCGGATGATAGCTGTATCTATCGGATCATATCCATCCTTCTTTAATGTTATTTTCGTTTTAGAAAAAATGAATTTACAATCCTTGTAGGCATACGGGGTTTCTCCTTTGTATTTTCCTTTAATATATACTCTCGCATTGTCAGGACTCGAAGAAATTATTGTTTTACTGCAGCCAGATAAAAGTAAAAGAATTGCAGCAAGGAAAATAAAATTTCTGATGACAATAATCATC
>DATDOJ010000004.1:0-2996 GCA_035293345.1 Bacteroidia bacterium | reverse complement strand
ATTGGTTTTGTTGTTGGTGGTAATGGTTTATCGCCTGGGTTTATTCTTAAGACGGTTAATTCAGGAGATAACTGGACATTGAATTACACGCCTTCTGTAACCTTAACAGATGTGTGTTTCCCGAATTCAAATGTAGGATATGCATGTGGAGAGGCAGGGACGATTTTAAAATATTCAGGAACTGTCGCCATTGAAGAAAATGAAAACGCACAGCCATTGTTAACCACTTATCCGAATCCGGCAGGGAAACAGTTATCAGTGAGCAGTTATCAGTCATCAGGAAAAAGCACCATTGAGATTTATGATGTGCTTGGAAAGAAAGTTCTCAGCGCGCAACCTCAAACCTCAAACCTCAAACTCACACCGTTGACGTTTCCAACTTGAATGCAGGAATTTATTTTCTCCGGCTCACAACGAAGGACAAATTCTTTTCACAAAAAATAATCATCAGCAGATAGAACAGCAAACAAAAGAAATGGTTCTATCTTTCAATCACAATCTTCGTCACCACAATTCCTTTTTCGGTTTTCATTTTCACAAAGTACATTCCTGCAGGAAGGGAAGAAACGTCAATGCGAACTCCCTCTCCTTTGGAGAGGGTTGGGGTGAGGCATTTCTTTCCAAACAAATCCCAAACCTCAACACTTTCAATTTTGCCTTTTGCCTTTTGCACTTTGATTTCTTTTCCTGCCGGATTCGGAAAAATCCTGATTGACTCTTCAGGCGAATCAGGAGATTGAACAGGCAATGTCAGGCAATAATTCTGCACTCCGAGCAGCGCCTGGTAAAGATTCAATCTCCCATTGGAAACAACCTGACTTTGCAGGTTCGAAAGTGTATCCACGCTCTGCAGCATGATTTGTTTCACGAGCAATGCCACCGATGCCGGATTGGTTCTGTACATGTTGAGGAGAGAATCGCAGGCGGCAGCCCACATGAGAGCAACGGCTCCGGCAACGTGCGGAGTCGCCATGGAAGTTCCGGTGGAAACATTGTAGTCGCTTGGCGAAGGATAGGTGCTCATGACGGTAGTGCCGGGCGCTCCCAAATCAATGGTAGTGTCGCCCCAGCAGGCGTTGCTGTTGAGAACGTCAGAGCTGTTGGTGTTGGTTACTGAAATGAGCCAGTCACTTACGCAACCTGTGGGCATGTCTCCGATTACATCCACATCCTGAGACAGGTTGGGTCCCGCACCGGCACTCAGGATGCCCACACTTCCCAGCGAATCATACATGGCGCACCACAGCGGATAATTTGCCGGCTGCCCGAAGTTAACTCCGAAAGAAGAATTGGTTGAAACAACAAAAGCACCGCTGTCGCCATTGCTGAGATTATATTTTTTTCTCATGGCAAACACATAGCTGTATGCACCCACAACGAATGCTTCAGTACTCGATGACGGCTGCACCGGCATAATCTTTACATTCCAGTTCACCCCTGTAACTCCGATTGAGTTGTTGCCGATGGCGCCTGCAATTCCCGCAACGTGTGTTCCGTGGTTGCAGCTTGTGATGTTGCCGTCATTGTTGCCGGCATGCCATCCGTCATAATCATCCATGTATCCGTTGTTGTCGTTGTCAATATTGTCACCCGGAATTTCGTGATAGTTTTTCCAGAAATTCAAATCAGCGTGGGGAAGATAAAAGCCGCAGTCAATGATGGCGATGACAATCGAATCGCCCTGTGATGTCAATCCGCCCGTGGTGATGTTCCATGCGAGTTCTGCAGAGATGTCGGCACCGGGAGTTCCGCCTGTCTGCCCCGTGTTGTTCATGTTCCATTGCGATAATGCATAAAGCGCATCGTTGGGTGCAGTCCTGTATTCGAAGCGGTGATTTTTCTGCGCAATAATAATTTCCGGATTTTTTTTCAAGGCAGCCAGCATGGCGTCATCATTTCCACCTGCTGTTTTCAGCAGCCAGACATTGGGCGATTTGGAAACCTGTGACTTCTCTGTGATGAAAGCGGATAAATTTTCATCGCGCATAACAGAACTAATTTCTGTTCCCGTGTTTATCAAAACAATAAACTCGTTGCTGACGGCACTCTCGTCACGTTGCGAATACGCGCTGAAGGATGACACAAAAAATAAAAGTGTTAATAAAAACTTAGAAGAGTTGCTGGCAGAAAAATTATAATTCAAAAAAGGTTGCATCGTGTTTCAGTTACAGCGGAATAAAAATTTCCAGTTTTTTATTTTCGAAATAATTCCAGATGACATCATTAGGGAGCGGGGCAATCACGTTCAACATGCTTTTGTTCACAGGATGCATAAATTCCACCCTGCGCGAGTGCAGGTGAATGGCGCCACCTTCGTTTGTACGTTCGTAACCATACTTGATGTCGCCTTTAATGGGTGAGCCAATCGCTGAAAGCTGAACGCGAATCTGGTGATGCCTTCCCGTTTTCGGAATTACTTCGAGCAGAAAAAATCTTTCCGACTTGCCGATGACACGATAGCGAAGCTCCGATTGCAGCGCTCCTTTCGTTCCTTGCTCAAACACGTAGCTCTTGTTTTGCTCTTCATTTTTTTTCAGGTAATGAATTAAATTCCCGAGGGGCGGCTCCGGTTTGTTTCTTACCACTGCCCAATAAATTTTCAGAACATCATGCTGGCGGAACATGTCGTTCATCCGTTCAAGCGCTTTGCTTGTCTTGGCGAAAATCACCGCACCGCTCACCGGTCTGTCGAGCCGGTGAATGACACCGACAAAAACATTTCCCGGCTTCTCATATTTTTTCTTCAGGTATTCTTTCACTTTAACAGACAGCGGCATGTCACCCGTCTTGTCTCCCTGAACAATATCGGATGCTTTCTTATTGACAATAATCAGGTGATTATCCTCATACAAAATTTCAATTCGCATTGACTGTGCCATGGTATCTTCGAAGTACGAATTAGTTACTGATATAACGAATTACGAATTGCGATTGACATTGACAATTCGTTTAAACTTTATTCCTTCATTACCGAAATTAATTATGATAGCAAGCTT
>DATDOJ010000003.1:0-5408 GCA_035293345.1 Bacteroidia bacterium | reverse complement strand
ATGTGAGATGCGGTAATAATAACAAGAGCGTTATTATATGTCACGGAACGGGAAGCGCCACCAATCCATATACAACTCTTTGCGTTGGCAAAACCGAAACCAATTCACATTTCCTGAATCATCCCGGTGAGCAGCTTGGTCCCTGCGGAATGGTTAAGACGTGCAACTGGCCCGTGCAGGAAAGATTGGAGACGGAAGGATTACAAGACGGAATGGAATACATCGGTGCTTTCCCCAATCCATTCTCCAACACAACCACCATCCGGTTCATGCTTCCTGAGAATGATTTTGCAAACGTGAAAGTGTTTGATGTTACCGGAAGAGTTGTTGAAAATATTTACGAGGGAGAAACCAAAGCCGGAAATATTTACGATGTAACTTTTGACGGAAGCAAATTTTCAAATGGAATATATTTCCTGCTCTTGAATTCCCGGAGCGGAGTAAGCCAGACAAGGAAATTGATTTTGTCGAAATGAAATAATGTCGGAGGTCGTCCCGATAATTATCGGGACGGCTTCTGTCTTCTGCCTTCATAAAATACCCGCTATATTAAACGGTAACAACCATGCATAAAATGAATGGCAGCGTTAAAAATGTTTTTTACTATCTGAATAAAAACTTTTGGTTTATCGGGGAAATAGTTCTCGCAGTTCTGCTCGTAGCGGTGTTGTTTGAATTTTTCAGGTAGAATAATTGAACGGATAAGGTCTTGTTGCAATCCGTCCCATCGGGAGATGGGATATTCAATGGTATCGTACATTCGTTGCGATAGTTATCAGACCAATACAAAGCATAAATGCCGAATAAAATAAAAATAATTTTCTCCGTTGGCATAGTGTGCTTTGCTTTCTTATTTAATTATTCCTACAGCCAGCCCGTTCAACTCCGGTTTGAAAATTACAATGTACGCGATGGTTTGTCGGACAATATTTGCAGGGATATTTACCAGGACAGCCGGGGGTTTATCTGGACAGCCACCGAGAACGGGTTGAACCGCTATGACGGAGTTTCATTTCAGAATTTTTATCACATTCCTTCCGATTCAAATTCCCTCTCAGGCAACATCATCCGGACGATGACGGAAATGCCGGGGGGCTTGCTCGTTATCGGCACCAATGATGGGTTATGCGTTTACAATATTTATAAAAATCGTTTTGAAAATTACAGGGTAAAACAAAAAGAACTTTTTCCGGGGGGAAATACATTAGTCAGGAAAACATTTTGTGATGCCGGTAAAAATCTTTGGGTAAACCATAGCGGTGTTATTGATATTTTTGATTCACTGCTCAACTATAAGTTCCGATTCACCGATTTACCGCAAGGAAAAATCTTAAAAGGAATTTTAATTGTTTTTAATTATCCGGTGCTTGACGCTCAAAACAATTTATGGATTCCTTCCGATAATATGGGAATTGTAATTGTCGAGAGAAAAACATGGAATGTAACCTGTTATAAAAATTCATACGATTCACTTTTTACCGCAACGCCCATTCGCGGATTCTATCTTGATTCATTTAAAAACATTGTTTGGTTTTCTCCCTGGGGAGAAGGGTTGTGTAAATATGATTTACACGAAAAAAAATTAACGAAATATATCTTTCCTGCCCCCAACAAGTCGTTTTCCTATGGCTATAATACGTTTAATGGAATTGTTCCGGTGGGCGATAAACTTTTGTGCGGCAGCGAAACCGGTGGACTGTTTGAATTCAATCCGGTTGATGGAAATTATAAAATTCATACGCATGATATTTATAATCACTTTTCCATTTCATCAAATGAAATAGACAAAATGTTTACGGATGATGAAGGTAATCTTTGGATTTCAACTTATGATGGTCTCGCCAAAGCTGCTTTAAGCCAAACACCGTTTCATTATTATTCAGAACAATTCCGACAAAAAATAAATGAACCGTTTCCTCAGTTGCTGTGTTTTGCTTTGGTTGATTCAACATGGCTGCTTGTTGGGACAGAAACGATTGGACTTTTCTTTTTGAACATAACAACAGGAGAAATCAAGCATTGTATAAACAGGGAACCGCTTCACGAAAATGAAAATGTAATCATACGTTTGTTTGTTGACCATAATAAAACAATTTGGGTGGGAACTTTTGATGGGTTTTTTATTTACAATCCTGAAAAAAATATTTTAACAAAACCAACAGGAATATTTACTGAGCTGCCGAAAGAGGAAGTTACTGCCATTCACCAGGATTCTTATGGCGATTACTGGTTCGGGTTTCGGAGAAGAATGATGTTGGCACATTATTCTTCAAAGGAAAAAAAGATGACAAGATATTTTACCGAAAGCGAAATCAAGCCGGGCGAAAAAACATTTCCGCTTTCGTTCGTATCAAAAATAAGAGAAGAAAAGGACGGCAATATCTGGCTATCAACAATAGGTGACCACTGGTTTGTTTTGTGGAACAGAGCAGAAAATTCGCTGACTAATTTTCCGAAAACAGAATTTAAACAAGGAAAATCATCTGAGTGGTTCAGTGATTTATTGCCCGATACGGGAAGCACGCTGTGGCTTTCCTCCTTCATCGGTCATGGTCTGTTGCATTATGATTTTAGTACCAGCAATACAGAAAGCTTCTCGCGGCAAGAAGGATTGTGCAATGAAATTGTAAAATCGCTTACACGTGATGCAGATGGAAATCTCTGGCTGGGAACACAGGGGGGGCTTGCTAAATTTAATCCCAGTGAAAAAAAATTTAAAAACTTTGACATTACAGATGGCTTGCCCGATAATTATTTCATGGGGGCATCTTATTTTGATTCTGCAAGTAATCTTGTTTACCTGCTCACTCCTCATGATGTCGTTTATTTTAATCCTGATGAGCTGAATGAAAAATCATCTTCTCAAAATCTTTGCATACAGAAAATTCAAATCAACGGGCGGGATACGGCAATTGATTCATCACAGCCATTGCAACTTTCTTATAATCAGAATTACATAAACATTGAATACACAAGTGTTAATTTCAAAGACGGAAGCAAAACAAAATTTTATTATTTACTCGATGGGTTGGATAATAATTGGAATGATGCGGGCAGTAAGCGCTTTGCAAGTTATTCTAATCTCGCTCCGGGAAATTATATTTTCAAATTAAAAGCATCCGTTGGGAATAATGAAAGCGGCAAAGAAATAAATGCTCTTACATTCACCATACTTCCTCCATTCTGGAAAACGTGGTGGTTTCGATTGATGCTGCTTCTTTTTATTGTGAGTTGCATTTACTGGATTGTTGTGCGCAGAGTGCGTATGATTCGGAAGGAAGAAAAGTTGAAAACAGAATTCAACAAACAACTTGCAGAAGTGGAAATGAAAGCGCTGCGCGCGCAGATGAACCCGCATTTTATTTTCAACTGCCTTAACTCTATCAATAAATTTATTCTGGAAAACGATACGGAGAAAGCATCACGTTATCTCTCCAAGTTTTCGAAACTCATTCGGATGATTCTTGAAAACTCCGAGCAGCAAACGATTACTCTCCGCAGCGAAGTGGAAATGCTCGAAGCGTATTTGGAAATGGAAGCCAACCGTTTCAAAACAAAATTTGAATATAAAATTTCTGTGGATGGAAAAATAAATATGAGCGACATTGAAATTCCTTCCATGCTCATTCAGCCATACGTTGAAAATGCAATCTGGCATGGCTTGTTGCAGAAAGACGGGAACGGGGTTTTAAAAATCACTATCACAAAAAACGGCAGCAGATTATTGTGTGTGATTGAAGACAACGGAATAGGCCGACAAAAGGCGCGCGAACTTAAAGAGAAAAAAATTCTAAATCAGAAAAGTATGGGAATGAAAGTGACGGAGGAACGAATGCATCTTCTGTCATTGACTGCGGATAAAAAACCGGAAGTAAAAATTACGGACCTTTCTGAGAATGGAACAGCAAGCGGAACAAAAGTTGAATTAACAATTCCATTGTCTTACACATCATGAAAGCAATAATTTTAGATGACGAACCGGATGCACGCGATGCGTTGCGCATGGCTGTGGAGCGCTATTGTCCGGAAATAAAAATTATTGCCTCGTGTGAAAACCCTGAGGAAGGATTGGAGCAAATAAAAAAACATAACCCCGATTTGCTTTTTCTTGATGTTGACATGCCCGGCATGAGTGGCTTTGATGTGCTCAACCAGCTTGCAGAATCAGATATGAATGTAATTTTTGTAACGGCTCACGACAAGTATGCCATAAAAGCAATTCGTTTCAGCGCACTGGATTATTTGCTCAAGCCCGTGGATGCTGATGAATTGCAGCGGGCAGTGAAGCGTGCAATGGAAAAACAAAACAGAAGCGAGAATAATATTAAAGTGAAATCGTTCTTAGACAATATCCGTTCACAACAGGAGCGGCTTGGAAAACTTTCTGTTCCAACTATGGAAGGATTACTCTTCATGGACATCCATGAAATTGTTTACTGCAAAGCCGATGACAACTACACCGAAATTATTCTGAGCAGCAAAGAAAAAATTGTTATTTCCAAAACATTAAAAGACGTTGAGGAAATGCTGGAAGGATATACGTTCTTCCGCATACATCAGTCGTACCTAATCAACCTCAAATTCATGCAACGCTATGTGAAAGGATACGGAGGTTATGTGGTGATGAAGGACGGAGCCTCATTGGATGTGGCTCGAAGAAAGAAGGAAGAATTTTTGCTTCGGATCAGAGGGATTTGATTTCAGTCCTTAGCGTTAGAAGGACTAATAATTCCTCATATTTCTAATAAGTTATACCCGGGGCGGAGGAAGCAGATTGATTTTTCAGCTATAGACATTGATTTTTATTATGACTTTGTAAAATATCTCAAAGAGAAAAAAAATCATGCGAGTAATTCTATTGGAGGGCACGTCAAGATTTTGAAAACTGTTTTGCATGACGCAGAGGAGCGCGGATTAAAAGTTAATCCTGCATATAAGAGTAAAAAGTTCATTGCGGTAAGAATGAATACTGAAGCTATCTACCTGAATGAGGACGAACTTAATGAACTTCTGATGCTTGACCTGTCGGAGAACAAGCGGCTGGAAAAGGTGAGGGACCTGTTTATTATAGGATGCTGGACTGGATTAAGATTTTCTGATTTAAGTGTGCTGCAGATGAATAATTTTAAAGGAGATTTTCTTGAAGTGGAAATGGAAAAGACCGGAGACAAAGTGAGCATCCCCATACATCACACCGTAAAAGGAATTATGCAGCGTTACGAAACTGAAAATCATTTGCCGCGTGCGCTGAGCAACCAAAAGATGAATTTATATCTATACCAATGCTGATTGAAAATACGTAAGATTGACAATTGACAGTTAATAAAATTTGTGACGTATTAATAAGAATAGGAAAGATAAAACGTAAGAACGGGGTAACAGATGGAATCCTTTCTTACACCACAACA
>DATDOJ010000002.1:0-24671 GCA_035293345.1 Bacteroidia bacterium | reverse complement strand
ATTAACCAATCAACCAATTAACCAATCAACCAATTAACCAATCAACCAATTAACCAATCAACCAATTAACCAATCAACCAATTAACCAATCAACCAATTAACCAATTAAC
Source organism: Bacteroidia bacterium (assembly GCA_035293345.1). Classification (GTDB taxonomy): domain Bacteria; phylum Bacteroidota; class Bacteroidia; order AKYH767-A; family 2013-40CM-41-45; genus 2013-40CM-41-45. The sequence goes on along the minus strand of DATDOJ010000002.1, from coordinate 24,561 downwards.
CAATTAACCAATCAACCAATTAACCAATTAACCAATTAACCAATCAACCACTCCCATGGCAAAACTAATAACGGATGAAGAAGCCAGCGAACTGGGCATGCGCCCGTTCGGCAAAAAACATTTTGTGCGCGTTTTGATTGAGCAGCTCGAAAAGGGGCAACGGCTCTACATCACCCGAGCCGATTTTACGTGGCGCAAACAAAACCCGAACTACTTCATCAACCCGCTGATGAAAACCACTTCCAAAAAATTCAGCATCACCGAAACGCGCACCCGGAACGGGTGGATTGTGGTGAGGATGGAGTGAGTTGCCACAATCCGCATCAGGAGTTGCGTAACATCAGTGAATAAAAAAAACCCATCCGTTTCCGAAAGGGTTTTCCATTGCAAGGGAAAAAGCATTATTGAACTTTCCTGACATTCACGGCATTGATTCCACGTTTGCCTTCGGCTTCTTCGTATTCCACTTTGTCGTTTTGGTTAATGGGTTCAGTAAGCCCGGTTTGGTGAACAAAAATTTCTTTGCCTCCATCATCGGGTGTAATAAATCCATAGCCCTTGCTACGATTAAAAAATTTAACGATTCCTGTTTTCATAATTGAATTTTATTAATAGTTAACGAGGCAAATGTAAAATTATTATTTGCAAATGCTAATAATGAACATGTTATCCGCTATTAGTTATCCGTTGCCGCTTGTTGAAAACGTAACAATTATGGCGCGTCATTTTTAATCTCCATCCATAAATCCTGTCTGATTTTTTTTACGAGATTTGCCCCCCCTGAATAATTTCCGCAAAAAACATTTCAACTCTTATTTATGACTAACTACTTATCCGTTATCCTCATTATTGTCACCATTATTTCCTGCAACAAGTCGCCAGCCGGTGACAAGCGTGCCGAACTTGATGCGCTGAAAAAGCAACAGGCAGAACTAAAAGAAAAAATTATAACACTCGAAGAGGAAATCGCAAAAAGCGATACATCATCTAAAGACGATAAGTCGAAAATTGTTTCCGCCACGGAAATGATGCCGCAAACATTCATTCACTTCATTGAAGTGCAGGCAAAAGTAGATGGCGATGAAGATGTATCGCTCAGCGCTGAAATGCCCGGAACCGTAACTGCCGTTCTTGTAAAACCCGGTGACAAGGTCTCCAAAGGACAGGTGCTTGCAACGCTCGATGACCGTGCGATTCACCAACAACTTGAAGCGATGAATTCACAGAAAGAAATGGCGGTGACGATGTATAGCCGCCAGAAAAATTTGTGGGACCAGAAAATAGGAAGCGAAGTTCAGTTCATCCAGGCGAAAACACAAAAGGAAGCGATGGAGAAACAATACGCTTCGCTGCAGGAGCAGTGGGATATGACAAGAATAAAATCACCCATCAACGGAACGGTGGATGCAGTGATTATTAAAATCGGTTCTGCAGTAGCACCGGGATTTCCCACCATTCGTGTAGTGAATTTAACCAACATGAAAGTGAAGGCGGAAGTTGCCGAGTCATACATAAGCAAGGTGAAAAGCGGATGCGATGCCGTGGTTTATTTTCCTGACTTAAACAAAGAAATAAAAACAAAACTTTCTTATTCAGGGCAAGCCATCAACTCGCTGAACAGAACGTTTAATGTGGAAGTTAGATTAAATGCGAAAGAGGGAGAGTTTCATCCCAATCAGGTTGCAGTTTTGAAAATTGCTGACTACACGGCTCCGAATGTTTTCATAGTTCCTGTTGGCGCAGTGCAGAAATCCACGGATGGAGAATTTGTTTACATAGCCGGAAATGAAAACGGAAAAAGTGTTGCGAAGAGAAAAACGGTATCCTCCGGTATGACATACAATGGGCTTGCAGAGATCCGGAGCGGCATTTCTCAGGGCGATAGAGTTATTACCATCGGGTATCAGAATGTGGTTGACGGAGATTTGATTAAGCTTTAAAAAATGGAACGCGGATGACGCGGAAAACAGGGATTCAAATCGGATAAGAAATCTGTGCTAATCAGAATTTTCAGCGTCATCAGCGGTCAAACAATAATTTATGGAAGAAATAAAAAAAGAATTCAAACCCAGCACATGGGCAATTAATAACCGCACGGCTGTTTTTATTATCACAATCATTCTTGCTTTTGCAGGGTATTCAACATACAACTCACTGCCTAAAGAAAGTTTCCCTGACATTTCGCTGCCGAACATTTATGTGAGTGTTTTATATCCGGGAACATCACCGAAGGACATGGAGAATCTTATTGTGCGCCCGATTGAAAAAGAATGCAAGGGAATTGCGGGAGTTAAAAAAATTAAGAGTAGTTCGTTGCAGGATTATTGCAGCGTCAACGTTGAATTCAACAGCGATGTGAAAATTGAAGAGGCGAAATCGAAAGTGAAGGATGCTGTTGACCGCGCCCGAAGCGACCTGCCCCAGGATTTACCCAACGACCCGCAGATTATTGACATCAATTTTGCCGACCTGCCTATTATGTATGTGAACATATCAGGCGACTACGATTTGGCGAAGCTGAAAAAATATGCCGATGAAGCGAAAGAAAAATTAGAGAGCATGAAAGAAGTGAAACAGGTTGAACTCATCGGGGCCTTGGAAAGAGAAATTCAGATTAATGTTGACATGCTCAAAATGCAGGCATCGGGATTAACGATGTACGATATTTATAATGCAATACATAATGAGAACGCGACTATTCCTGGCGGAACCGTAAACATGGATGGAGTGAGGCGTTCGCTCAGCGTGACAGGAGAATTTAAAAATGCGGCGCAGATGGGAAACATCATCATCAACTCCATTGATGGCAAACCGGTTTATCTGAAAGACATTGCAGAAGTAGTTGACTCGCACAAAGAGCAGGAAAGTTACGCGCGGCTCGACCACAAAAATGTTATCACGCTCAGTGTTGTAAAACGAAAAGGAGAAAATCTTATCAGCGCCTCCGACAAAATTGTTGCGCTTGTTGACGACCTTAAAGCAAATTCTTGGCCCAAAGACATGCAGGTTACGCTCACCGGAGACCAGAGCGAAATGACGCGTCAGACGTTGCACGACCTCATCAATACCATCGTCATCGGGTTTGTTCTTGTCCTTATCACCCTCATGTTTTTTATGGGAGCGGCAAATGCATTCTTCGTAGCTATGTCTGTTCCGCTTTCCATGTGTCTTGCTTTTCTTGTGATGCCGGGAATCGGATTCACGCTGAACATGATTGTTCTGTTTGGATTTCTTATGGCGCTGGGTATTGTCGTTGATGATGCCATTGTTGTCATTGAAAACACACACCGGATTTTTGCAAACGGAAAAAAAAATATTGTTGAGGCAGCGAAGCTCGCGGCAGGTGAAGTTTTTCTTCCTGTCTTCAGCGGAACACTCACCACGCTTGCTCCGTTTTTTCCTCTGCTGTTCTGGAAGGGAGTCATCGGCAAGTTCATGTTTTTTCTTCCGGTGACTTTAATCGTGACACTTACCGCTTCATTAGTTGTCGCCTATATTATTAATCCTGTGTTTGCCGTCCGGTTTATGAAACCGCATGATAAAAATAAAAAAGCGGACCCGAAAAAAGGATTGAAAATATATCTTAACATTTTTGCTGCAGTCGTTGTGCTGTGTTATGTGAGCGGCTATCGTGGCTTAGGAAATTTTGCTATGATTCTGCTTCTTCTTTTTCTTCTGCATCGTTTCTGGTTGAAAAACATTATTCAAAACTTTCAGGAAAAAACATGGCCCGGCATTCAGGAAAAATATCGCTGGATGCTCACATGGTGCTTGCATCGTCCGATTTGGATGATGGCAGGAACCGTAGGCATTTTTATTTTCTCCATCGTGTTACTTGGTATTCGTAACGGGGGAGTAAGTTTCTTTCCTACAGCAGATCCGAATTTTGTTTTTGTTTACACATCGCTTCCTGTCGGAACAGACCAGGCGTACACCGATTCGGTTACAAAAATTGTTGAAGACAGAGTTTACACTGCTCTCAACTGGCCCGAAAACAAATTGGTAAAGTCAGTAATTACAAATGTTACAGTAGGTGTCACTGACCCGCAGGACGAAGACCAGGGTTCGTATCCGAATAAAAGTAAAGTGCAGGTTGCATTTGTTGAATTCGGAAAACGCAACGGAGAATCAACAGTAAAATATTTAGATAAAATCCGCGAAGCAGTGAAGGGTTGTGTTCCCGGTGCCGAAATTTCTGTTGCGCAGGAGCAAGGCGGACCTCCGGTTGGCAAGCCCATCAGCATTGAAATAAGCGGTGATGATTTGGAACAACTCGTAGTATCGAGCAAAGGATTGAAACGTTATCTCGATTCATTGCATGTGGATGGTGTTGAAGAATTACGCAGCGACCTGCAGGATAAAAAACCGCAGGTAACTTTTAACATTGACCGCGAACGCGCAAACCGCGAAGCCATTTCCACCACGCAAATCGGGCGCGAGATTCAGGCGGCAGTGCTCGGATGGGAAGCATCAAAATACCGCGATGTGAATGACGATTACAAAATCATGATTCGCTACAAAAAGGAACAGCGCAATAATGTTGACATGCTCCGCAACCTGAAAATCCTATACCGCGATATGGCGATGAACGGCATGGTGCGAAATGTGCCGATGTCTTCTTTTGCCGACATAAAATATGAAGACACTTACGGAGTAATTAAAAGAAAAAACATGAAGCGGGTAGTGACGATTTCCTCCAACGTTCTTTCCGGCTACAACGAACAGGCAGTGGTAGCTGATGTTCAAAAAGCTGTTGCCGATTTTCAAACCTCCCCCGATGTGTCCATAAAATTCGGTGGCGCACAAGAAGAGCAGGCGGAGACCTCCGCATTTCTCGGATGGGCAATGATGGCGAGTATGCTTATCATCTTTCTCATACTTGCTCTTCAGTTTAATTCATTCAGCAAACCAATCATTATTATGGCTGAAATTATTTTCAGCATCATCGGGGTCTTTCTCGGATTTGCTGTTTTTAAAATGGAGTTTAGTATTGTGATGAGCGGTGTGGGAATTATTGCGCTTGCCGGAATTGTGGTGCGGAACGGAATTCTTCTCATTGAGTTCACCGAACTACTTTGCGAAAAAGGCGTGCCTACTTTTGATGCTATTATTGAAGCAGGCAAAACCAGAATGACTCCTGTAATACTTACCGCCTGTGCCACCATGCTTGGATTGATTCCGCTCGCAGTCGGAATGAACCTTGACTTTGTCACTCTCTTCCGCGACTTCAACCCGCATTTATATTTCGGTGGCGACAGCACGGCATTCTGGGGTCCGCTTTCATGGACCATGATTTTCGGTTTGGGCTTTGCAACATTCCTCACGCTTATCATGGTTCCGGTGATGTATCTGTTAAGTGAAAGAATGAAAAACAGAATCCGCAAGCTGAGAGGTGTTCCGGTTGATATGGGTGTACTTCCGAAGCAGGTTGGAGATTTAGTAACCGCATCAATATGATTAGATAAATGAAATCAACACTCAAACTGGAAGAAGAGATGATGTCAGCATTATCTCTTTTTCTTTTTTAAGCTACTTTTGAAATAAAATATTATGAGAACAATTTTATTCCTGAATCTTTTTCTGCTCATGTTGTTTGCAACCTGCGGCAGCAACAAAAATAATTTTGATGCATCGGGTTCATTCGAAGCGGAAGAGACAATTATTTCTTCCGAAGCAGCCGGAGTTATAGAACAGCTTGATATAAAAGAAGGTCAGACATTGCAGGCAGGAATTCCTGTCGGATACATTGACAGCATACAATTGTACCTGAAGAAAAAACAACTCGAAGCACAAATCAAAGTGGTGCTCAGCGCGAAACCCGACATCAGCACCCAGACAGCAGCACTTCAGGAGCAATTGAAAACTGCAGAACGCGAGCAGCAGCGTTACAGCAATCTCAGAAAAGACGGAGCAGGAACTCAAAAGCAAATGGATGACATCAATGCCCAGGTAGAAGTGCTGAAAAGACAAATTGTAGCGCAGCAATCGGCTCTTGGAATTTCTTCTGAAAATATTTCAAAGCAGGCAAATCCTTTGCAGGTTCAGATAGAGCAGCTCAACGACCAGCTTGCAAAATGCCGAATCATAAATCCGGTGAACGGAACGGTGCTGACGAAATATACCGAAGAAAAAGAAGTGGCTGCTCCCGGAAAACCTCTTTACAAAATTACGGATGTGTCAAATCTTTTTTTGCGCGCATATATAACTGGCACCCAACTTTCCCAAATCAAACTTGAGCAAAAAGTAAAGGTGCTCACAGATGATGGCGCTGAGAAATACAAAGAACACGAAGGAACAATTACATGGATAAGCGACAAGGCAGAGTTCACCCCAAAAACAATTCAGACAAAAGAAGAGCGTGCAAATCTTGTTTACGCCATCAAGATTAAAGTGGCGAATGACGGATCTCTGAAAATAGGGATGTATGGGGAAGTAAAATTCAATTAGGAATTAAGAATGCAGAATGCAAAATTCAGAATTGAAAGCATCCGTTGTCTTAAGTGGCATCACAAAAAGATATGACAAAGAAAAAATTGTTGCGGTTGATAATGTTTCATTGTCAGTCAGCAAAGGTGAATTGTTCGGGTTGATTGGACCCGATGGCGCAGGTAAGACAAGCATCTTCCGGATACTCACTACACTTTTGCTTCCTGATGGCGGTACAGCAACTGTTGAAGGTTATGATGTTGTTAAAGATTACAAAATCATCCGCGGCAAAGTGGGCTATATGCCCGGAAGATTTTCTCTCTATCAGGATTTAACCGTAGAAGAGAACCTGAATTTTTTCGCCACTGTTTTCGGAACAACCATTGACGAGAATTATGATTTGATCAAAGATATCTACGTTCAGATAGAGCAGTTCAAAAACCGGAGGGCAGGAAAACTTTCAGGAGGGATGAAACAAAAACTTGCTCTCTGTTGCGCGCTCATTCATAAACCATCCGCACTTTTTCTTGACGAACCAACAACGGGGGTTGATGCCGTGTCGCGAAAAGAATTCTGGGAAATGCTGAAGCGGTTGAAACAGCAAGGCATCACGATAATGGTTTCGACTCCATACATGGATGAGGCAACGCTCTGCGACAGGATTGCGCTGATTCAATCCGGAAAAATTTTAACGGTTGATACACCTCCGGCTATTGTAAAATCTTTTCATGGGAAATTATTCGCTGTTAAATCAGAAGCCATGTACAAGCTAATGAATGACTTGCGTGCATACCAATACATCCGAAGTTGTTTTGCTTTTGGTGATTATCATCATCTCCTGTTCAAAGATGACATAGCCGATTACACCTGGGACGTCCTGAATTATCTCAAGGGCAAAGGACACAACGAAGTGGAAATAAAATCCGTGTCGCCTTCTATTGAAGATTGTTTCATTAGCATGGCTGAAGCGGAAAAGATAGAAGTATGAATGTGCCTGTTATAAAATCGGAAAAGCTCACCAAGCGATTTGGCGATTTCATTGCTGCCAATGAACTCACGTTTGAAGTTCAAACGGGAGAAATTTTCGGGTTCCTCGGAGCAAACGGAGCCGGAAAAACAACTGCGATGAGAATGCTCTGCGGTCTTTCAATTCCTTCATCGGGCAAAGCAACAGTAGCCGGGTTTGATATATACCAGGAAACGGAGAAGATTAAAAAAAACATCGGCTACATGAGTCAGAAGTTTTCGCTCTATGAAGATTTGACGGTGATGGAAAACATCCGCTTCTATGCGGGCATCTACGGATTGACTGACGCTGAGATAAAAGAAAAAAGCGAACAGCTTGTTGACCGGTTGGGACTTCATGATTCAGCAAAAAAATTAGTGCGCTCACTTCCGTTAGGATGGAAACAAAAATTATCTTTTTTAGTTGCCATCATTCATCAGCCGAAAATTGTTTTCCTCGATGAGCCAACCAGTGGTGTTGACCCTGTGGCACGCAGGCAATTCTGGGATTTGATTTACAGGGCAACTGATCAGGGCATCACCGCATTTGTGACTACACATTACATGGATGAATCAGAATACTGCAACCGTGTTTCCATTATGGTGGATGGAAACATCCGCGCATTGGATTCTCCTGCTAATCTGAAAAAACATTTTTCCGCTTCTTCCATGGATGAAGTATTTCATGGGCTGGCGAGAGAAGCAAAAAGGACAGCGGAAATATGAAACAGTTATTCTCCTTCATAAAAAAAGAATTTCTCCACGTGTTCCGCGACACGAAAACATTGTTGCTGCTCTTTGGTCTTCCTGTAGTGCAGCTTACCTTGTTTGGGTTCGCGCTTACCAATGAAGTGAAGAATGCAAAAATTGTTGTGGCGGATTATTCGAAAGATAACACAACCAAACAACTTACGGATAAAATTGAAGCGAGTAGATATTTTGATGTTGAAAAATCTCTGCAGAGCCACAAGGAAATTGAAGCAGCATTCAAGACAGGAAAAATAAAGCTCGCTGTCATCTTTCCGGAAAATTTCAATCACGATTTGATGCATCTCAACAAAGCGCAAATACAAATCATCGCAGACGCATCAGACATCAATACGGCAACCACACTTACAAATTACATCACAGCAATCGTCATGGACTATCAAAGGCAGATGATGAAAGACGCTTCCATCCCGATGACAATCACTCCCGAAATCAGAATGCTCTACAATCCCGAACTGAAAGGCGAACACACGTTCATCCCCGGAATCATGGCAATGATAATGCTTCTTGTTTGTGCGATGATGACAAGCATTTCCATTGTGCGCGAAAAAGAATTAGGCACGATGGAAATTCTTTTGGTGTCACCCTTCAAACCCATCATGGTGATTATTGCAAAGTTTATTCCTTACCTCATCATTTCTTTTTTCAATGTAACATCCATCCTTCTGCTCAGTGTGTACGCACTTGACCTGCCCATCAAAGGAAGTATTTTTCTTCTCTATTCAGAAAGTTTATTGTTTATTGTCACTGCTCTTGCCATTGGTTTATTAATTTCCATTCAGGCGCAATCGCAGCAAACTGCAATGTTCGGTTCACTTATGGCAACCATGCTTCCCACGCTGCTGTTAAGCGGCTTTATTTTTCCTGTTGAAAGCATGCCGCTGCCGTTGCAGGTTATTTCCAACATAGTTCCCAGCAAATGGTATTTCATAATTGTGAAATCAATTATGATAAAAGGCGCTGGCTTTTCTGCCATCTGGAAAGAAACCCTGATACTTGGAGTGATGACTTTATTTTTACTCATCGTGAGTTTGAAAAAATTTCAAATCCGTCTGGCATGAGGACGTTAAAATTTTTATTACAAAAAGAGTTCCTCCAGATTTTCCGCGATAAAAATCTTTTGCGGCAAATCCTGTTGATGCCACTCATACAACTCATGATTTTTCCGTGGGCTGCAAATTATGAAGTGAAAAATATTTCACTTGCCGTGGTTGACTACGACCACTCGTCCTATTCACAAAAATTTATTTCAAAAACTATTTCATCAGGATATTTTAAGCTGTATGATTACAGCGCGTCATTCAATGAGGCGTATAAACTCATTGAGCTCGACAAAGCAGACATAGTGATTGAAATACCTGCCGGTTTCGAAAAAAACTTAGTGAGAGAAAACCAACAGAAAATATTTCTGGCTGTGAATGCAATCAATGGAGTGAAGGCAATTGTGGGAAGCGGATACCTTGCTAACATCATCAACGATTACAATTCTGAAATACGATTGGAATGGATACAACCACAGCGATTCAATCCGACACCGGTGATAGAAATAGCTTCTTCCAACTGGTTCAACCCGCTGCTCAACTACAAAATGTTTATGGTGCCGGGCATCCTTGCTTTTCTCGTCACCATGATTGGCGGCATCATGTGTGCGCTCAATATTGTACGCGAAAAAGAAATCGGAACAATTGAACAAATCAATGTAACACCCATAAAGAAACATCTTTTCATACTCGGAAAACTTCTCCCGTTCTGGATAATGGGAACTTTCGTTTTCACGCTCGGGCTTTTGATTGCACGTTTTGCTTACGGAATTATTCCATTAGGAAGTATCGGGGTGTTGTATGCATTTCTTGCTGTTTATCTTTTTGCTGTTCTCGGAATGGGTTTGCTCATCTCCACGTATTCCGACACACAACAGCAGGCAATGTCCATTTCATTTTTCTTCATCATGATTTTTAATTTGCTCAGCGGGCTTTACACTCCTATTGAAAGCATGCCTGCCTGGGCGAAAGTGATTACAGATTTCAATCCTCTCCGTTATTTTATTGAAGTGATGCGCATGGTAGTTTTGAAAGGCAGCGGTTTTCACGATGTGTCACATCATTTTCTTGTCATATTTTTGATGGCTCTTGTCCTGAATACGTGGGCAATTTTAAATTACAGAAAAACTACATGATAAAAGTCAGTTGCGTCAGCTACCTCAACAGCCAGCCGTTTATTTACGGGTTGAAAAATAATTCCATTATCAACGAAATTGAACTTTCGCTTGATGTTCCTTCTGTTTGTGCTGAAAAACTATTGAGCGGTAAAATGGACATCGGGTTAATTCCCGTTGCTGTAATTCCTTACCTGAAGGAATCTTATATCATCTCCGATTACTGCATTGGCGCTGACGGAAAGGTGGAAACAGTTCTACTGCTGAGCGATGTACCGAAGGAGAAAATAAAATCCGTATTGCTCGATTACCAGTCGCGCACTTCCGTTTTGCTTTTAAAAATTCTTGCCGAAAAATTCTGGAAGATTTCCCCGCAATGGAATGACACATCCAGTGATTTTGAAAAAAATATCCGTGGCGAAACGGCCGGGCTTGTTATTGGCGACAGAACTTTCGAACTGAAAAATAAATTTCGTTATGTGTATGACCTTGCAGAGGAATGGAAAAAATTTACTTATTTGCCATTCGTCTTCGCCTGCTGGGGTTCGAACAAAAGGATTACGGATGATTTTATTTCCCGTTTCAATAGTGCGCTTGAAAACGGACTGAAAAATATTCCGCGGGTTGCTTTGCAATATCCGTCAGGCGGTTTTGATGCGCTGGATTATCTGACAAAAAAAGTTTCTTACAATTTTGACGGGAAGAAAAGGGAGGCAATGGAATTATTTTTAAGAATGTCCGGGGAGTTGTCTGTTCCGCAAGCGGTAACACGTAACACCTAACCCCCGGCTATTTTGTTTCCTTAATTTCCTTCTTCAGAAACTTCCTGAGAATCATGGAAAGATTCGGAACATCGAGCCGCTTGGCGACAATTTTTTTCTTTTCATCAAGAAGGTAAATAACAGGGGTGGTAGAAATATCATAGTAATCGCGAAAGCGGGTCTGCTCGTATAAATCTGTTACGTTTATCCAGTTAAGGTTATGTTCCCTGATAAATTGTCTCCACAGCACAGGGTCCGATTCAATGCCGATTGCGAATGCTTCCACCCCTTCTGCTTTTAAGCTGTCATACGTTTGAAAGAGTTTAGGAATTTCTTCTTTGCAGTGGCTGCACGTGGGGCTCCAGAAAACAAGAATGGTGTATTTGGCTTTAACCCCGTGAAGAGAAACAACTTTCCCGCTGGTATCTTTCATCACCAGATCGTGAGCTGTCTTACCAAGGATGTTGGGTTTTATTTTCCGGATGCGTTCCCACAACTTAGCCCTCAGCGTTGAGTCAACCCAGAAGGCGTCTTCTTTCACATAATATTTCTCCGCAAGGTGAACGAACACTTCATCGTGTCCCATGATTTTAGATGTTTCATAATGATTAGTGAGTGTGACCAGGGCATATTTAAAAACCTCCTGATTCTTTTTCGACCGTTCGATAATGGTATCAACCACCGGAATAATTGAATCCGGAACCTGGATAGTCATTGTTTCGGTGTACGCTTTTATTTTTTGCTGAAGCAGCGGGCTGCGCAGCAAACGCGCATCGGAGAAATCAACGCTGTCGAGCAAATGGTTTTTTATATAGTAAAACTGAAACGTGGAATCAATATTTCCCTTCTCGTCTTTAGGCGGCTCAGGCGCTTCGGGTTCAATCATGCAGCGGATGAGTGCAGCGGTAAATGATTTAGGATGGTCGCGCAAAATTTTCAGGCGGAAATCTTTTACATCCTGGTCAATCCTCTTCATCAGTTGCTGAATTGCCTTTGCACTGTCCGGGTTACTTTTCCATGCATCATACCACGCTTTGAGCGGGGCAATTTCTTTTTGTTTCTGCACAAGAAAACGCTGGTAGCCGTTGAATATCAAATTCTCTTTCGAGCCGGTAACTTTCAAATGATTGACTAAGTCAATCGTATCGGTTTCTATAGAAAACCTCTGCTCACTCACAAGAATTTCAAAGTAGGATTTATTGGGAAGCACAACTAAATAAATTCCTCCTTCAAGCGGCTCATCGCCTTTGAAAGAAAAATTTCCTTTGCTGTCAACCCGCGTGGTGTCGGTCACGTATTGCTTGTCGCCATAATGGTAGCCGAGATAGGCAAGCGTGTCTTTTATTCCTTCGACACGAACTTTTATCTCATGCCCTTTCTGGGCTGAAACAAAAAACGGGAAGACGAGAAACGAAAAAAAGAAGATCAGTTTTATCCTCATAAAGTATTAATGTGGAGCGGCAAGATAAAAGGGAAAAAATGAAATTAGGGTGTGTGGGAAATAGTTGATTAAGGTAATTGAGTAAATTAAGTCAGTCGAACTTTTCCTCAATTAACTTAATCAACCCAATTACCTTAATTCACTCATTGGTTTTAAAGATTCCCCCGCAGTCCCTGCTCCCGCTCGATGGATTCGAACAGCGCCTTGAAATTTCCCTTACCGAAAGAGCGTGCCCCCTTGCGCTGGATGATTTCGAAAAACACCGTAGGGCGGTCCTCCACCGGTTTGGTGAACAGTTGCAGCAAGTAACCGTCTTCATCGCGGTCAATGAGGATGTTTAATTTTTTGAGCACCGACAAATCTTCGTCAATTTTGCCGACACGATGGATGACTTCTTCGTAATAGTTTTCGGGCACATAAAGGAAATCAATTCCGCGCGCGCGGAGTTCGGTCACTGTTTGGATTATATCATCCGTCAGCAAAGCAAGATGCTGCACACCTGCTCCGCGGTAAAACTCAATGTACTCTTCTATCTGTGATTTTCTTTTTCCTTCAGCCGGCTCGTTGATGGGAAATTTGATATACTCGTTTCCATTCGCCACCACCTTGCTCATGAGCGCTGAATATTCGGTGGAAATATCTTTGTCATCGAACGTAACGAGCAGCTTGAATCCCATCACGTCTTCGTAGAACTTCACCCAGTGATTCATTTTTCCAAGCTCCACATTTCCCACGCAGTGGTCAACCACTTTCAGCCCAACGGGCTTGACGGGGAATGCACTTTTTGCTGCGCGGAAGCCGGGCATGAAAGCCCCGCGGTAATTTTTTCTTTCGACAAAAGTGTGAACCGTTTCTCCATAGGTGTGGATGGAGGCGGTTTTCACTTCCCCGTTTTCATCGCTCAGCGTTTGCGGAGCGGTGTGGCTCTTTGCTCCGCGCGACATGGTTTCGTAATATGATTTTTCGGCATCGTCAACGAGAAGGGCGAGCACTTTCACTCCGTCACCGTGCAGGGCAACGTGTTGATTGATTTCAGAATCGGGGCGGAGCGCTGTAGTGAAAACAAAATTTATTTTCCCTTGGCGCACCACATACGAAGCGCGGTCGCGCGCACCGGTTTCGGGTCCTGAATATGCAACGAGCTCGAAACCCATGGCATGTTGGTAGTAGTATGATGCCTGCTTGGCGTTGCCAACGTAAAACTCTACGTGGTCGGTGCCGAGAAGCGGTAGGAAATCCTGTGACATAGTATTAGTTAGTTATTAGTGGTTAGTTGATAGTGGTTTTTAAAAGCAAGTCCAAAGATACGGCTTTATCAAATTTTGGCAATGGTTATTATCCTTTTATCAATTTCAAACCTTGCTTTACGATTTCGTATTGTATATCTCAAACCAATTGCGTACCTCTGCATATTAATTTCCGGCAAGAAAAAATAATTTAATTTTTTTCTTGCTTTAAAAAGAAGCAGCATGTTGAACGCCTTCTTAGTAATAAATAGAAAAGTGAAATCCCGCCTGCCCCGATTTCCTCGGGGATGCGTATCGGAAAAAAAACTTTTATTTATCCTTCGTAGCTTTAGCGTAGTAGGACTTCTTTTTTTCTTCCTCCTCTCTCAGCTTTGCTTTGCCCAAAACCTTGTGCCCAATCCGAGTTTTGAAGATACTGTTGCATGCCCAACATCGGCTGACCAAATAAACAGGGCTGCGGGATGGAGTTCCTACAGAGGAACTCCTGATTATTTTCACTCTTGTAACAATGGTAATTTTGGAGTGCCATCAAATTATTGGGGATTTCAATTCGCTCGTACTGGTATTGCATATGCTGGTTTCGCTACTTTTTTATCAACCGCAGAATTTCGGGAATATATTGGAATCCAGTTGACACAACCTTTAACTATTGGTCAGCAGTATTTTGTTTCTTTTTTTGTATCTTGGGGTGATTATGGAGGTCCATATTATAGAGTGGCAACAAATAATATTGGCATTAATTTATCAACACTTCCATTTTCTGCTTCGGGCAATCCACTGCCGATAGACAATAATTCCTTAGTTTATACAAGTTCAATAATTTCGGATTCAATAAATTGGACAAAGATATCAGGTTCTTTCGTTGCCGATTCTTCCTATAATTTTTTCAGTATTGGCAATTTCTTTGTTGACTCCTTGACTTCTCATACTTCATTAGATACTCTGCCAGCCATTGCCTACTATTACGTTGATGATATTTGTTTATCCACGGACTCATTATTATGTAATGAGATAATTAAGGGAGTTGTCGAGTATAACGAGAATTATTCAATAAAAATATTTCCCAATCCGGCACATGATTGGATAAATATCAAGGGAAGTGATATTAAATCTTTATCACTTTATAATATCTTAGGTGGAATGATTTACAGCTTTAACTCTGAAATCATTTCTCCCACTAGGATAAATACTTCTTCTTTTCCAAAAGGTATCTACCTATTAAAAGTTGTGAAAAACAATATTACCATAATTCAAAAAATAATTCTTCAATAATTTAAAACCAAACTAAAATGAAAAAGAAAACCATTTACTACGTAACATTATTACTTATTGTGATGTGTTGTAATTTGAAGATGGCTCATAGCCAAGCTACTTCAGCTGATCCAACACAACCTGCTGTTCCTGCAAATACTCCATTCACTCCCGGAGTTGATTTTCTCGGCTGGGCACCGGGAGTGGGTGTCATCCCTCTTAACATCCGCCATGATGGAGTCCTTGCAGGCAATGATATTGATTTCTATACCGGAGGTTTTATTGCAGCAAATAAAAGAATGACAATTCTTGGTCCCGTACCTGCCGTAACAGCAGGATTTGTCGGCATAGACAATGGTGCAGGTGGCTTTTTTTCCATTCCACCACTATGGCAGTTGGATGTGAGGAATGACATTAACATTTATTCTCTGGCATCAGCACCAAACCCTACCATAAATTCAGGGTTTAGAATTAATAGCAATCTAGTATTATATTTACCGGGAGATAATCCTGCTAATCCTTTATTGGATTGGAAAAACACCTTTGTGGGTCGTACCGGAAATCTAAATGTGATTCCAGGCCTTAATAATACTTTTTTAGGTTACAAAGCAGGGAATCAAACTTACTTTTTAAATGTATTAGATAATGGTTCGTTTAATACTTTTATTGGTAATGAGGCGGGATCTGTCAATACAACCGGAACCGAAAATACTTTTGTTGGATGTATAGCGGGAGTTGCGTCTACCGGAATTGCTAACACATTTGTCGGTACTGCTGCTGGTGCGAGTAATACTACTGGAACAGCCAATACTTCACTAGGTGACAAATCCCTCGGTGGTATTGTCACTGGTTCCTTCAACACGTTTATCGGTGAGAGTTCTGTCTCACCAACATCCACATCTATTTCACATGCGATAGCACTTGGGAGTAACACACTTGTTCCGCAAGATTATCAAATGATTCTAGGAGAAAATGGCGTCTGGGCAGGGATAGGGCTTTCAAATGATGGCAGTCCAACTTTTGGTCCGACAAACAGTTTAGAAATAAATGCATGGACTTGGGGAGCACTTGGAACACCAACCACTATAGCTAATAAAAGCGGTTTAAGTTTTCGACAATTGACTGCTAATTCTACTCCTGGAGCTAATCAAGGAAATCTTGGGGTTTTGGCACTTAGTACTTCTGGGGAAGTAATTTATGTTCCCAATGGAGGGGGCATAGGCGGAGCGCAAAATGCTACATGGGTTGACCCGAACACCGGAAACATAGAATGGGGCAGCGGACTTGCTCCCGGTCCTTTCACTCCTCTGCTTCATAACACAGAAGTGCAAATGATTGACCCGAGTACCAGTGGAGAATACAATATTTATTTTACAGGTCAATCAACTCTTGGAGGGTATTCAAGCCCCGTGGATATTGGCATTGGTTACGCAATGAATTCTGCTTTACTTGCAAAGCTCGATGTTAAAAATGAAACTCACTCTATTGGTGGAGGGGAACCCTATCCTTTTAACAATCAGTATGCAGGACGCTTTTATCAGACAGGTGATTATGATAATACGATTGCTTCAGGCACAGATGACATGATTGGTGTCTATGGCGAGTCAGACGTAAGAGAAATTTCAATTGATCCTATTAGCATTCGCAATAATATCGGAGGTGATTTTTACGCAAGCGAGACACAAACAAATATTGGAGCAAGAGGTACAGCCATAGGTAATTCTTACGCAGATAATATTGGATTAAAAGGAATCGCGTCAAATGCAAAGAATAATTATGGCTTATGGGCTGAAGTAAAACCTCCTACTGCGAATTCATTTAATGTTGGTGTCTACGGATTGGTTCGAATCGGAGCAGCTCCCCCTGTTGGTTCTACAAATTATGCTGTGTACGGTGATTTAGGAATTGTAAATCCGCCATGCTTTCCTCCGCCAGCATGTCCAACTGCCCCTGACTTTGCCGGATATTTTAATGGCGATGTTATGTGTACTACTGGCAATTATGTTCTTTCGGATGCAGGGCTCAAACAAAATATTCAAGCCATTGCAAATCCTATGAGTCTTATCAACGCATTACTGCCAAAAACTTATACATTGAACCAACAGGCGAATCAGTCAATGCGACTTGCCGCTGACACAGTTCATGCTGGACTTCTTGCCCAAGATGTGGAAGGTGTGTTACCCGGCTCAGTTAAAGAATGCATACACCCTGCCCGCTATGATTCCCTAGGAAATCAAACTCACGCTGCAATAAATTTTAAAGCCATCAACTACACAGAATTCATTCCATTTCTCATTGCCGGAATGAAACAAATGGACTCAACCAATCAGGCGCAGCAAACATTAATTGATTCGCTGCTGGAAATTGTCGCTAATACAGAAATACCACAGCAACAGCAAAATCCAAACGACAACAACAACGGAAACAGCATTGATGTAAAACTCTCTTCAAGGGGTATTGTTTTGGAACAGAACAAACCAAACCCTTACAAAGAAAATACAGTCATCGAATATTTTATTCCCGATGATGCAGTCAACGTGAAAATAATTTTCACAGATGCAAAAGGCAATGTCCTCACCGAAGTTGAAATCCCCGAAAAAGGAAAAGGACAACTCAATGTTTATGCTGCTGATTTATCGAGCGGCATTTACACATACACGATTGTTGCAGACGGAATAACGATTGACACGAAGCGAATGATGAAGACGAAATAACGACCAGCACATTTACTCCCTCCCGCTCCGCTTCGGGAGGGAGTAAAAAAAAAATAAGAGACCTGTTGATAAATAGTTCAATATTTATTCAGAAAAGTTTTTTAATCCGGGAAAAAATTATTTATTTTAACCTATAATAATTTTCAGTTTATTTCTCACCCATAAAATTTATTTACCGTGCCCAATCCCAACATCAGCGCAGCATTGACTGCATTGGAAAAAACCACGATGAAAGCCAACGTGGACGCCAACAAGGCAATCGTAGCTCCCTTCGGAGTGAACCTCACCCCCGAGCAGCGCAGGACAAAACATAAAGCGGGACCCGACAGCATTTCGTATGTGCAGGACGCTCTGCAGGTGGGCATTGACCATCCTGAGACGGTGGCAGGCGGACTCGTCATAGGCGAGTTCCAAAAAGATGCTACCCTTATGTCCGACATCAACGAACTGCGGCTCCATCATGCGCCTTACATAGAAATGCTTGACGACACTTACATTGCCGTCAGCGCAGAAAACATGAACCAGGCAGACCGCATTTATGAGCAGGTGAAAATCCTGGCGAAGAATGATTCGAACTTTGAACTTATCCGCCAACAACTTTCACGCAGGTATGAAAACCTTCGCGGTCCGCGCACAAAAACCGCCACTCAAAAAGTTTTTCTTGGACCCGGCATGTCTGCCACCTTCATTGATGTTGTTCCCTCAAGTGATTTGAATAATGACGGTTCAACCCGCCTGATGCTTTGCGATGGAGCATTGCCGGTTTGCGCTCTTGGAAATGCAGTGAACGCGGGCACAAAGGTTAAAATTCCGGCTGGCGTTACCACCATAACCGTTACCAACACCAGCGCTGACACCAATGCGAGCTTTTCGGTGAAGGTGACGGAGTAAAGACACCTCTGCGTACAACAAAAGCCATTAAATCTTAAATTTAGCGGCTTTTCGCATTTAACTTCCGGTTATTTACCGGAACTTGCCGGCTCTTTTCCGGCTCATACCGCTTACTTACTGAGTTCAGCCGGCTTATTACCGGCAACTTCTGCTTAATTTTCTTAATTTTCAGCTATTAGCTGGCAACTTCCGGTTATTTACCGGAACTTGCCGGTAACGGAGCGGTTCATTCCGGTTCATGACTGCAATGAGCCAGCTTTATACAGGCAACTTCCACTATTTTACTGAAATTTCAGCTTTTCACTGGCAACTTCCGGTTATTTACCGGAACTTGCCGGCTATTTTCCTGCCTGTTTCAGCTCTTTGCTGAGTAGTTCCGGTTCTTGGCTGAAATGCCCCGCTTATTTTCTGAGATGACTCAGTTCCGAACTCCAGCGCGACAAACTTTTTACCCCACCTTCATCACAATAATCCCGATGACGAGTGCAGCGATGAGGGCGACAAGAAGGTAGTTGAAAAACTTCTGCGTGCCGGCTGTCTTTTTAAGTTGAGTATTTCCTAAAACATTTTTCACCACAATCTCGAGCCGGTGAAAAGCGTTTTCGTTTTTCACGATGTAGTCGTAGGCGCCATATTTCATGGTGTTGGCGGCAATCTCCGCGCGTTCCTGTCCTGAAACAAAAACCACGTGCACGTCTTCATAACGCTCTTTCAGTTTTTTCAGAACCTGCACTCCATTCATCGCCTCTGAGTTCTTCGAGTCGAGGAGATAATCGAGGATAATCATATCGGGTTCTTCGTAGATTTTTTCCAGCGCTTCTTCGCCCGAAGAATAAACGCTGATTTCGGCAGCCGGAAATTTCTGTTCAACAAAGTCCTTAAGCATTTCGCGCATCTGCGCTTCATCGTCAACGATGGCAACTTTTATTTTTGATTTGGCGAGCATAGGGTTTAAATTGGATTTCAAAAGTATGACAAAAAATGATAACGGCTTAAAATTTATCTTTGGAAACTCCCGATGAAAGCCATCCTGCGTTTCGAAAAATATTTTTTCCTGCTGCTGATTTTCCTGCACCTGCTTCCGGTGGCTATGCTCGGATATTTTGTCACGCACGATGGTCCTTCGCATGTGTACAATTCATACATCATCGCCAACCTGCTCAATGGCGATGCGCTGACTGCCCAATATTTCATGTTCAACCCGCAGCCGGTTCCGAACTGGCTTGGACATTTTTTGCTTGTGCTGTTCAACCTTTTCTTTGCCGGAAACATCTCGGAAAAACTTCTGCTTTGTCTCTACATTATCGCCCTGCCTTATTCGTTCCGTTATTTCCTGTTCACCCTCAATCGCGACAGCCGCTGGGCGACCTGGATGATTTTTCCGTTTATCTATTCGCTTTATGTTTACCAGGGGCTTTATAATTTCTGCCTTGCCATGCCGCTGCTTTTTTATACGCTCAGTTATTTTATCCGTGGAGCCGAAACTTTTTCGGCAAAACGGATTTTTGTTTTGGCACTGCTTGCGATGCTTTTGTATTTCAGCCACATTTTCATGCTGCTGCTTTTTATTTTTCTGTCTTTCGTTTATTTGTTCTCCGGTTTTTTATCCGGCAGGAAAGAAGCAGGGAAAGAAAATGGTTTCAGGTTATTTCTCCATCAGGCGGGAGCGCTGTTGGTTGCGCTGCTGCCGTCATTATTTCTTTCAGCGCTGTTTGTCCTTTCCAATTCCGGTGAAGGAGAAGAATATTCGGAACCGTCCATCGGGCTGCGTTTTGAATTTCTTGCGCTCTGCCGCCCGCTCATCACGCTCGATTTTGACGAGGAGCAGTTTTATGCCGGCATCGTTGCTATGCTCTTCTGGCTGATTTTATTTTTTGCAGCGGGCTCGCGGCTCAGAAATTTAAAAATAGTCCGCCAGGATGTGTGGTTCATTGCCGTTCTCCTGATGCTGGTTATTTATTTCGCAGCGCCAGATACCATTGCCACCGGAAGTTTTGTTTCGCTGCGCCTGCTGGCGTTCATTTATTTATTTTCCATTGCCTGGCTTGGCACGAATGAAACAGCCCGTGCGGTAAAAAATTTTTCCATGTCTGTATTTCCCCTTCTGAGTTTGTGCTTCCTCGGCTATCATCTTGCCGGATCGAAGACCGCTGAAGAAGAAGCAAAGGAATATGTTTCCGTTGCGGCTCACATTCCCGGCAACAGCGTGGTGCTGCCCGTCAGTTATTCTTCCAACTGGCTGCACAGCAATCTTTCAAATTACCTGGGCGCAGAAAAAAATCTTATCCTGCTCGACAACTACGAAGCAGCCATGACGCATTTTCCCACTACGTGGAAGCCGGCATATAATCCTTATGTTGAAATGAATATCAGGTACCTCGAAACACCCTGCCTCGACATTGACCGCTATGAAAAAGTTACGGGAAGAAAAATCGACTACATCATCCGGTGGGGCTTTAATGACACTTTCCGGGATTCCTGCGCAATTGCCATTTCAAATTACCTAAAAGAAAATTACTCACCCGTTTTTGTTTCAGAGAATAATAAAGCAGAAGTATTCAGGAGAAACAGATAAGCCAGAGAAAATTAAACTCTATTCCCTCACCCGCTAACCCCTTCTCCACATGGAGAGGGGGAACACGGCATCGAAAATGAAATCTTCTATCTTCGCCACGATGCAGGAAAAAAAATACAGTCAGCTTAAAGCGATGCTCGCCATTACACGCGCAAGTTTGCGCGGAACTCTGCGCAGTCCGTCAGCTATCATTTTCACGCTCATATTTCCTCTGGTGTTCATCACGGTGTTTGGTTTTATCCGCCCCGGAAATATTAAGCTTGATGTTGGAGTTAAACCGGACTGCGACACAACAGGAATTATTTTTCAATCACTTAAAAATATTCCCAACATCGTTTTACTCACGGGAAGGACAGAAGAAGAAATGGAAAAGCTCATGTTGAAGGGGCGGCTCGATGCCATGTTGAGCATTCATGAGGACAATGCAAAAAATCCGGCTGTAAGTATTGTTGATGTAACGGTCTCCAGCGCCACGCGCGACCAGGGAGCGATTGTGAAATCCATCATAGGCAATGTTATTGACAGGCATAACCTGACTTTGCTGAATAAAGTGCTTGAGCGGCAAACGGATTTAATTCCTTCTGACTTCGCGAAGGCAGCCATGTCGGCAGAGCTGCATGAAAATGTTTTGGAAGGAAGAATTTACCGGATGATAGATTTCATACTTCCCGGTCAGTTGGGATTTGCAATTTTATCATCCGGTGTTTTCGGAACGGCATTTGTTTTTTTCGGCATGAGGCAAACGCTGGTGCTGAAAAGATTTTTCGCCACACCCATCAGGCGCATCAATATAATTCTCGGGGAAGGAATCAGCAGGTTGTTTTTCCAGGTTATAGGCGCATTCATTATTATTCTCACCGGCAAATACGCATTCGACTTCACCCTCGTGCATGGAATACAAACGATGCTCACCATGGTTTTCCTCTCCACGCTCGGACTGATTGTTTTCATGGGATTCGGTTTTGTTATTTCCGGTCTTGCTCCCAACGAAGGAACAATACCCCCTATTGCAAACATCGTTACACTTCCACAGTTTCTGTTGTCAGGAACTTTTTTTACCACGGATGTTTTTCCGTCATGGCTGCAAGGCATCAGCAAGGTGCTTCCGCTGACACATCTCAATGATGCGCTGCGCAAAATCGCTTTCGAAGGCGCTGCGTTGTCTGCGGTCAGCTTCAATATTTTAGTTCTGGTTCTCTGGGGCATTGGCATCTATGTGCTTGCGGTAAAATTTTTCAGGTGGGAGTAAATACGAGTTATACGTTATTAGTTATATGTTATACGACAGAATATTTTCCCTTGCCAATTCGTAATTCGTATATTCGTATTGATTCGTTATTCGATGATGTCAAAAGAAAAAAAACAAAAAAGAATCTACCGCAAACTGCGCAATAAGTACCGGCTCGTGATAATGAATGACGAGTCGCTGGAGGAACGTGCATCATTTCGTCTTTCTCCGATGAATGTTTTTGTGGCGACAGGCATCTCCGTTATTATCCTCATCACACTGACAACTTATCTGATTGCATTCACGGGATTACGCGAGTATATTCCCGGCTATGCAGACCCGGGAATGAAAAGAAAAATTTTCCTGCTCAACCTGAAAGCCGATTCGCTGGAACGTGTTCTGCATTCGCGCGAATTATACATGTCAAACGTCAGGAATATTGTGGAAGGCAACCTGGAAAAAAAACCTGCGGGAGAAAACACAGAAACCATCAAAGCGCAGTTTGATACTATCCGTCTTCTTCCGAAATCACGGGAGGACTCGTTGCTGCGTGTGGAAATGGAACAACAGGATAATTATTCGCTCCGCGTAAACGAAAAAAGGAACAGCGGCATCAGCAGCTTTTTCTTTTTCGCTCCGGTGAAAGGAACGGTTACCAATCCCTTTGACCCGCGCAGTAAACATTATGCCGTTGATGTGGTTGCACCTGCCAATGAAGCTATCAAGGCAACATTGGAAGGAATGGTTGTGTTCGCCAACTTCACCACTGAAACCGGTTACGTCATCGGCATCCAGCACGGCAATAATTTATTTTCAATTTACAAACACAACTCGTCACTGCTGAAGAAAGCGGGTGACTTTGTGAAGGCGGGAGATGTGATTGCCATTATCGGCAACAGCGGAGAGCAAACTACAGGACCGCATCTGCATTTTGAATTGTGGTACAACAGTTCCCCGATTGACCCGCAGCAGTATGTTACGTTTTAGAAAATAGAATACGGATGACACGGAAAGGACGGATTTTAACGGATAAAAAAATTTCTTTTTCACTTTGCGTCATTGCGTGAAACTTTTCCTATGAGCTTTCTGACTTTTACCGCAAAAATATTTTCTGCTCACACCGTTTCTAAAGTTCACAAACGAAGTGCAGATGCCATAAGTATTCAGAATAAAATTTTCCACGCGTTGGTTGAAACGGGAAGAAAAACATCTTTTGGCAAAGAACACGGAATGAATTCCGGGATGAGCTATGACAAGTTCAGAAAAAATATTCCCATCCGTGATTACGAGGCATTCAGAAAATACATAGACAGAATAAAAGGCGGAGAAGAAAATGTCACGTGGAGAAACAAGCCGCTTTATCTTTCAAAAACTTCAGGCACCACATCAGGAGTGAAATATATTCCCATCACAAAAGATTCGATGCCCAATCACATCAACACCACGCGTGAAGCGCTGGCAATGTACATTCATGAAACAGGCAGAACCGATTTTCTCAAAGGCAAATTAATTTTTCTTTCCGGCAGTCCTGAGTTAGAAAACATCAGTGGAATTCCAACAGGGCGGCTTTCAGGTATCGTGAATCATCATATACCATCGTACCTGAAACGAAATCAACTTCCTTCTTACCAAACAAATTGCATTAGCGACTGGGAAATGAAAGTTGAAAAAATCTGTGATGAAACCATCGGGAAGAACATGTCACTCATCAGCGGCATTCCACCCTGGGTGCAGATGTATTTTGACAAGGTCACTCAGCGCACAGAAAAAAAGATCAAAGATGCTTTTCCTGCTTTTTCTCTTTTCGTTTATGGCGGTGTGAATTATGAGCCGTACAGAAATAAACTTGAACAAAGCATTGGAAAAAGAGTTGACTCCATAGAATTGTATCCTGCTTCAGAAGGATTCATCGCCTATCAGGATTCTCAACAGCGAAACGATTTGCTGCTGAATGTTGATTCCGGAATTTTTTACGAGTTCATTCCCGTGTCCGAATATTTTAATCCAAATCCAAAACGGATTTCTTTGAATGAAGTAGAACCCGGAATTAATTATGCAATTGTTCTGAGCACGAACGCGGGGCTGTGGGCGTACTCCAT
>DATDOJ010000001.1:0-16690 GCA_035293345.1 Bacteroidia bacterium | reverse complement strand
CGGCTGCCACCGGTGCCGGTGCGCAGGACACTGCAAAAGCCGAATTCAAACCCTCGGGCAAGGTCTGGGGCTATGTTTTCGGAGATTATTATTTTAAGGTTAAAGCCGACTCAGCGCTGCGCGGCAGCATGGAATATTCGGGACTGAAAACAAACAACAATGCCTTTGCCATCCGCAGGGCTTATCTCGGGTATGATTACAACATAAGCGAAAAACTCTCCACCGAATTCTTGCTTTCGCATGAAGCGAATCTTGATGCAAGCGGCAACCGCACGGTGTTCATCAAGTCGGCAAACCTGAGGATTAAAAAAATCTACAAACGCGCAGACCTTGTCATCGGTCACATGGCAACTCCCACGTTCTCACTGCTCGAAGAAAAGGTATGGAATTTCCGCGCTGTGGAAAAAACCATCCTCGACCAGAGGAAGATTGCCTCATCGAGCGATATAGGTGTTGGGCTGCAGGGAAAATTTGATGAGAAGGGAAACTACGGTTACAACCTGATGGTTGGCAACGGCACGGGCACAAAGCTGGAGTCGGACCAGTTCAAAAGATTCTATGGCGATTTGTTTGCCAAATTCCTCGACCAGAAATTAATTATTAATGTGTATGCTGATATGGAAAGAAGCCAGCTTCAGCCATATCATAAATCCAAAACCACCTTCAAGGCATTTGCAGCATACCAAACCACGCCTTTCACCATAGGTGTTACCTGGTTTATGCAGACACAGGAGAATTATGCCATCTACACTCCTGACGCAACCTCGCCTGCCGATACAAATGATTTGGCAGCAACCGGCATCTCCGCTTTCGTGCGCGGCACGGTGGTGAAGGACAAACTGAACTTTTTTGCACGCTATGACATGTATAATCCTGATGACAATTACAGCGCAGATTATCTTTATACATCCGGCTCCAATCCCGTGACCGAAACATTCATCACGGCCGGCCTTGATTGGCTCTGCCATAAGAACGTTCACATCATGCCCAACATCTGGTACAACGCTTACAACAGCCGCGCAAAAAATGTTACGGGCAAAATTGAAAGCGACAACGACATGGTTGCAAGAGTCACAGCATATTTCATTTTCAGGTAGAAATATTTCAGCGGCTCAAAAATTAATAATGCCTTAACATTGATTAAACATTTCGCTAAAGAAAAAAGCGTGTCTTTGCACAATAAAGAAAAACCAAAACCAACATATAATATGAAAACAATAAAATTAATTTCAGTGATTGCCGGAGCAGCATTGTTCCTTGCTTCATGCGGAACAAACAAAACCAGCGAAGAGCAGGCGGCTGACGGCAAACTGACCGGAGCCGTGAACATTGACGGCTCGAGCACGGTCTATCCGATAACGGAAGCGGTTGCCGAAGAATTCAAAAAAGTTCATCCCGATGTGAAAGTGGCAGTGGCTCTTTCGGGAACGGGCGGAGGATTCAAAAAATTCGGACGCGGGGAAACGGACATCAACGATGCATCGCGCCCCATTAAATCAGCCGAAGACAGTGCGGCAAAAGCGCATAACGTAAGTTACATTGACCTGCTTGTGGCTTATGATGGAATGGCAGTTGTGGTTAACCCCCAAAACAACTGGTGTAACGATATGACTGTGACGGAACTGAAAATGCTGTGGGCTCCCGAAGCGCAGGGAAAAATCAAAAAATGGAACCAGATACGGAAAGAGTGGCCAAACGAGGAGATACATCTTTTCGGAGCGGGCGTTGAAAGTGGAACGTATGATTATTTCACTGAAGCCATCGTGGGAAAAAGTCATTCAAGCCGTGGCGATTACACGGCAAGCGAAGATGACAACGTGCTGGTGCAGGGAATTGCTTCCGACAAATATGCGCTCGGATTTTTCGGTCTGGCCTACTACGAGGAAAACATGGACAAGCTGAAAGTGATTGGAATTGATGACGGAAAAGATGACAATGGAACAGGTCCCATTGTTCCCACAGTTGAAACAGTGAAAAACAAAACCTATTCCCCGCTCGGGCGCCCGCTGTTTATTTACGTCAATGATGTGGCAGGCAAGCGCAAAGAAGTGCAGGAGTTTGTGAGGTTCTACTTAGCTAACATGAATACACTTTCAAAAGAAGTGGGTTATGTGCCGCTGACAGACGATGAAACAGAGGCAGAAAAATCGAAGTGGGAAAACTTTGTTAAATCAGTAAGTGAAGCAAAATAATTTTTTTCGTTTGTGTTTAAGTTTCAATCGTGTGGTCCCGATTCAATTCGGGACTGCGTATTTATATAAATGAGAATAAAGGAAAGAATTATAGAAGGAATTTTGATGTTGTGTGCAGCCGTCAGTGTGCTGACCACGATTGGAATTCTTTGGGTGTTGATTTCCGAATCATCAAGTTTTTTCTCTGAAGTTTCAGTCTTCGATTTCCTGACTGATACACAGTGGACTCCTCTTTTTGCCGACAAGCATTTCGGAATTATGCCTCTTGTTTCCGGAACGCTCCTTACTTCATTTATTGCTGTTCTTTTCGCATTGCCCATCGGGCTCACCATTGCCATTTATATCAACGAATACGCACCAAAAAGTTTTCGGAAAAGCATTAAACCCATCCTCGAAATTCTTGCGGCAATTCCAACAGTCGTGTATGGATATTTTGCGCTGATGGTAATCACTCCCTTTCTTCAGAATTTTTTTCCGACTATGGCTGGATTCAATGCGCTTTCACCTGGAATCGTAATGGGAATAATGATTATCCCGATGATTTCATCGCTGAGCGAAGATGCGCTATATGCCGTGCCTAAATCACTTCGCGAAGCTTCTTACGGAATGGGAGCAACACGGCTGCAAACGTCTTTCAAAGTTCTTGTTCCTGCCGCCTCATCGGGAATAATTGTTTCTGTAATACTTGCTGTTTCCCGTGCCGTGGGCGAAACCATGATTGTTGCCATTGCAGCAGGACAGCAGCCGCGCCTCACGCTGAATCCGTTTGTGCCGGTGGAAACCATCACCACATACATTGTCCAGGTCAGCTTAGGCGATGTGGTGCAGGGCTCGCTCGAATACCAGACCATTTTTGCGGCAGGCGTTGCACTCTTCGTGCTTACATTTTTGCTGAACAACATCAGCTATTTCATCAAGAAAAAATTTCAGGAAAAGTATGAATGAGCACTTCAGCATAAACAGGGTAAAGGACAACGCGTTCAAATTCTTCGGCATATTCTGTACGCTGTTCGGTTTGATTATGCTCGGTGTTTTTCTTTTCAGTGTTTTGAAAGAAGGGCTTCCGCGTTTGAACTGGCAGTTTTTTACTTCTTTCCCGTCACGCAAACCGGAAGAAGCCGGAATCCTGATTTGCCTGCTCGGAACCATTTGGGTGATGGTGCTTACATCCCTTATAGCTATTCCGCTTGGCGTTGCATCAGGAATTTATCTTGAAGAATACGGGAGAAAAAATAAGTTCGCTTCATTTATTGAAATCAACATAACGAATCTTGCAGGTGTTCCGTCCATCATTTACGGCTTGCTGGCGCTGGAAATTTTTGTCCGGATTTTCGGACTGGGAAAAAGTTTGCTCTCCGGAAGTTTAACCTTGTCGCTTCTCATTCTTCCAATCATTATCGTTGCCACGCGCGAAGCGATGAAAGCGGTGCCGAAAACAATCCGCGAAGCATCGTATGCCTTGGGCGCAACCAAGTGGCAAACCATCTGGTTCCAGACCTTGCCCGCAGCTGCCGGTGGAATTATTACCGGAGTCATTCTTGCAATTTCACGCGCCATTGGAGAGACAGCTCCGCTCATCGTTATCGGGGCAATGCTTTACATCACAACAGTGCCCGTGAGCCCGATGGATGATTTTTCAGTGCTGCCTATTCAGATTTTCAATTGGCTCTCTCGCCCGCAAAAAGGATTTATAGTCAATGCAACGGCTGCCATCATAGTATTGCTCGCAATCACTTTCATATTGAACGGAATCGCAATCTATCTTCGCAACCGCTGGCAGAAAAAAGTAAAATGGTGAAAAGAATTTTCTATGGATAAGCTTCGTGCAGAAAAAGTAAATGTGTTTTATGGCGACAATCATGTCATCAAGGATGTGAGTTTGTCTATTACGCCAAATACCGTAACGGCTTTTATCGGACCATCGGGATGCGGCAAATCCACTTTTCTCCGCCTCATCAACCGCATGAATGATTATATTGAAAGCTTCCGAATGACAGGAAATCTTTTCGTTGACGATTCAGATATTTATGACAAAAAAATTCGTGTGGAGGAATTGAGAAAAAAAATTGGAATGGTTTTTCAAAAGCCGAACCCGTTTCCAAAAACAGTTTATGAAAATGTGATTTACGGATTAAGAATACAGGGGATAAATAAAAAATCGGTATTGGATGAAGCGGTTGAAAAGGCATTGAAACAATCTGCATTGTGGAATGAGGTTAAAGATGATTTGCAAAAATCCGCACTTGAACTTTCCGGTGGGCAGCAACAAAGAATTTGTATTGCAAGGGCATTGGCGGTGGAGCCGTCAATCGTTCTCATGGACGAACCTGCTTCCGCGCTTGACCCTATTTCAACGGCAAAGATTGAAGACCTGATTTATGAACTGAAGAAAGAATACACTATCATCATCGTTACACACAACATGCAGCAGGCGGGACGCGTGAGTGATAGGACTGCATTCTTTTACATTGGGGAATTGATTGAATACGGTGATACAAAAGAAATTTTCACTGACCCAAAAATAGAGCTGACACAGAATTACATCACCGGAAGGTTCGGATAAACAATTTGAAAATTTAAGAATGCCATATCATCAAAGAGATACATTATTAATTTCGTCCATGATTAATTTTCCAATCAACTAATTTTTAAAACAGGATGACACATTTAGATGAAGAACTAATCCAGTTGAAAAACGAGATAACCGCTATGTGGAAGCTCGTGATTCAGCAATTGAAGAAAACGCAGGAAGCATTGGTCATGCACGACAAAGACCTGGCACATGAAGTGATTGCCAACGAAAAACGTGTGAATTCAATGGAGCTGAAAATTGACCGCGACTGCGAAAATATTTTTGCGCTACTCAACCCTGTTGCAGTTGATTTACGCTTTGTGCTCGCCATTCTCAAAATCAACAATAACCTTGAACGAACAGGCGATATAGCAGAAGGCATCGCAAAATTTATTGTCAGTGTGCCGAGTGCTTTTGATGAGAAACTGTTATCGTCAACAGAAATTCTTCGTATGTATGAAGAGGCAAACGACATGCTTCAGGATGTTCTGAACGCATTCACGAATGAAGACACAAAACTGGCACGCACTATTTTTAAACGTGATGAAATTCTTGATGAAATAAATCATAAAGCCAATTCTGCTGTTTCCGCTTTCATTCGCTCAAATCCTGAGAAGATTGAACAGGCACTGTACATTCTCTCCGCTATT
The DNA here is from genome assembly GCA_035293345.1 of Bacteroidia bacterium. Lineage (GTDB taxonomy): Bacteria > Bacteroidota > Bacteroidia > AKYH767-A > 2013-40CM-41-45 > 2013-40CM-41-45. The sequence goes on along the minus strand of DATDOJ010000001.1, from coordinate 11,276 downwards.
CGAAAACTCGAAAGGGTAGGAGACCAGAGCAAAAACATTGCTGAGGAAATTATTTTTTATGTTGAAGCAAAAGTGCTTAAGCATATCATTGCCAAATGAAAATAGTTATACGTTATACGTTATTAGAAATATTGCGTGTAACTTATAACAAATAACATATAACTTGTGAATGGAAATAATTAATTACTGGAATGACTCTAAAGCGACTTGAAGATTATGCCTAAAATTCTTCTCATTGATGACGAGCCGGATATTCTCGAATTTCTTTCTTATAACCTGAGAAAAGAAAACTACGAAGTGTTCATTGCCGATAACGGAATTGAAGGAATCTCAACTGCAAAAAAGGAAAAACCTGATTTAATTATTCTTGATGTGATGATGCCCGGAATGGACGGCATGGAAACCTGTACTGAGATTCGGAAAATCCCTAAGCTGAAAAACACGTTGATAGCTTTTCTCACCGCGCGCAGCGAGGACTACTCTCAGATTGCGGGCTTCGATGCAGGTGCGGATGATTACATCAGCAAACCCATCAAGCCGAAAGTATTGTTGAGCAGGGTGAAGGCGCTTCTGCGCAGGTCTGGCGATATAACACATCCTGACACTATTGAAGTGGGTGGACTCAATATTGACCGCGAAAAATATTCAGTGAAAAAGAATGGCGAAGAAATTATTTTTCCAAAGAAAGAATTCGAACTGCTCTCTCTTCTCGCTTCAAAGCCGGGAAGAGTATACACACGTGAAGAAATTCTCGATAAAGTGTGGGGCGATGATGTTGTGGTGGGCGACCGCACCATTGACGTTCACATCCGCAAGCTCCGCGAAAAACTTGGCGAAGAGTATATTCGCACTGTGAAAGGGGTGGGATATAAATTTGAATTCTGACGGTACGAATAACTAATCAGTATGAATTTGCGAATTTAGCGGCATGAAATTTTTTAGCCGGATAAAGGTTCCTTTTTTCTCAGCCATCATTATTGATTCATTGGTAATTTTATTTTTGGTTCCAATTGATTTTTTAACAGCAATTGATATAATAATTCTTGGAAGCATAATTTTTTTAGTTTTATTTTTTATCGTTTGGCTTTTTACAGAATTATTTATTTACCGAAAAATAAAATCCATTCAGAAACTTGTCCAACAAGCCAGCATCCAGCATCCCCCGAAGGAATCGGGGCAGGCAGCATCCAGCATCCAGCAGCTTGATGCGTTATCCGAATTAGAAAACGAAATCACCGAACTCAGCATCGAGCGGAAAGAAGAAGCAGAGCGTTTGGAAGAACTGGAAACCTACCGCAAAGAATTTCTCGGCAATGTTTCGCACGAACTCAAGACACCTATCTTCAACATCCAGGGATACATTCACACACTGCTTGACGGAGCAATAGATGACTCTGCCGTGAACCGCGACTATTTAATGCGCACCGAAAAAAGCGTTGACCGAATGATAACCATCGTTGAGGACTTACAAACGATTGCCCAGCTTGAAAAAGGCGAACTCATTCTTGACGAAGAGCATTTTGATTTAACTGAACTTTGCAAAGATGTAATTCACTCGCAGGAAATGAATGCAAAAGCAAACAATGTTTCACTCGAATTATCTTTTGACTCCGCGCAGAAAATTATGGTCATTGCCGACCGCTTCCGCATCCGGCAAGTGCTTGTGAATCTTGTGGTCAATTCTATCCGCTACGGAAAGCAAAACGGACGCACTGCAATAAAAATTTCTGATGCAGGTGAAAAAGTAATTGTTGAAGTTTCGGATAACGGGCTTGGTATTTCCAAAGAACACCTGCCGAGAATTTTCGAGCGCTTCTACCGCGTTGATAAATCGCGTTCGCGCGAACTGGGCGGCAGCGGTCTCGGTCTATCCATCGTGAAACATATCATCGAGGCGCATCATCAGAATATTGATGTGATGAGCACGGAAGGAGTTGGTTCGGTGTTTTCGTTTTCGCTGAGGAAAGCGTGAAGACCGGAAAACGTAATATTACTTTCGGTTTATGTAATGAAGCGTTCGGTTCTTGCCATAAAGCGTTCGGGATCTCTGGTGAGTAATCAGGGTTTTCTTTTTATATGTTTTTAGATACATATTTTAATATTTATGCGTTTTTTGATGTTTTTTATTCACTACATTGATTTTCAGCAAAAATTCTGCGTCACAGCGCCTCGCTGAGACGCAACATTGCCGCGCTGTGACGGAATTCCCTCAAAGATTTCCGTACTTCCCGCACAGAATTCCTGAATTCTCTCAGGAGTTCCGTACTTCCTTCACAGAATTCCGTACTTCTGTCACAGAATTCCGTATTTCTCTCGCGTAATTCCGTACTTCTTCATAGAATTCCGTACTTCTCTCAGAGATTTCCGTCACAGCGCCACGCTGAGACGCAACATTGCCACGCTGAGACGGAATTCCCTCAAAAATTTCCGAACTTCTGTCACAGTATTCCGTATTTCTCTCAGAGATTTCCGTCACAGCGTCTCGCTGAGACGCGACATTGCCGCGCTGAGACGGAATTCCCTCAAAGATTTCTGTACTTCCGGCACAGATTTCCGGAATTATCTCACGGAGTTCTGCGGTATCATGGAAAAAAATATGTCAGGACGACCTGCCTTTCACACTTCCTGTCAGCACGCAGGCAGAAATTACAACTTCTGTTCCATTGCCATACAGACAAAAATAATATTCCGCAGGAAATGCAGCGAAAAATAGCTCTTGACCTTTAGCCGAATAATCCGAGATATTTAATCAGTGCAAGTATGAGCAGTACAAGAAGCGCAAGCCAGAGAAGCCACAATAAGCCATCGCCAATCAGTGCAAGCAACACAAGAATGAGAATGACAAGCAGAATAATTATTGTAGTGCGGTCGTCAAGCATACCTTCACCGCCTTTCTTTTTGATTTCAAGTTTATGCTCCCGGAAAAATTTGTTGATGTCGAAGTCGCTGGCAATTTTTTGCGACTCCGGGCGGCTGACTACATTTGTTTTATCACTGTTTTTCGCAACAGATTTCTTTGCTGTTTCATTTTTAATCTGAGCGGGACTTTCTTTCAGTGTTGTTTCTGTTTCCGTCAGAAAAGGTTTTACGGGAATGGCTTTCGCCAGCCGGATTTCTTCAGGCGCAGAGTAGGGGACTTTATGTTTTTTGTAATACGTGTAATGAACCTGGCTGCATGATGAAAACAGGAATGCAGTCAACAGGAAGAAGAAAACACATTTCAGGGAGAAGGAAAATGTATTGCGCATGGTTTAAAATTTTCCTCAAAAATAATTTCGAACGGAGATTTAAATTCAGTGAACAGGTTTAGTTATTCACAACTCGCGTTTGAATTACTTTTTAAAAATTTCTTCTATAACTTTTCCGGTGCATCCTGACGGCATGGAAATATTGAGGTATGTGCAAATGGTAGGCGCAATGTCCGTGATGTCGTGATACTGTTCCGAACTTCCGCTGGGAATTTTTCCTCCCCGGAAAAGCAGCGGGACATGCGTGTCGTAATCATAACCGCTTCCGTGCGTTGTTCCGGTAATGTTGTAATCCATCCACTGGTGATTCAGGATGAAGTAAATATCTGCTGCCCGTGAAAGATTCATTCCTGCACGAAGCATGGCGCGCTGGGTTTTATTATCCGGTTCACTCAGAAGTTCAGCAGCGGTTACCGCGTCTGCGATGCCTGGTGCGCTGAGCAGAAATTTCTTAATCATCTCTTCTACACTTTTCCGATTCAGGTTTTTAGCCGTGAGTTCTTTTTGGTTTAAGGTGACGGAGTGGCTGCTCATCTCGCTGATGTATTTCCCTTTTCCGTAAAGTGTATCAAGCAGCGCGTCTAATTGCTTTTTTATTTTTTCTCCGTCAATAACTCCTGCCGGAATATTTTGTGCCGACAGATAAGCAGCATTATTCGCAGCGCCATGGTCGGAGGTAAGGAAGACGAGCAAGTTGTCCTTGCCCACCCACTTGTCGAGAAAACTCAAAAGTTCTGAAAGGTCTCTGTCAAGGCGCAGGTAGGTGTCTTCAGTTTCGATTGCATCAATCCCGAATTGATGTCCCACATAATCAGTGGAAGAAAAACTGATGCAGAGAAAATCTGTCGAGTCACGGTGACCAAGGTCTTCACCGCGGATTGCAGCAAGCGCAAATTCTTTTGTCATCGTATTTCCGAACGGTGTGCGTTTGAGTAAATCAGCATCTGCAGTTCTTATAGCAGGAAGATTGTGAGGGAAGACGGGCTTCAGCTCCGTGTGAAATGGTTCTTCGTATGGAGTATCATCAGTGGTGCTTTCTGTGTAGGTCTCAATCGGCAACAAAGTTTTCCAGGGCTGTGACAGATATTCGTTCTGAAGATTTCGTTTGTTAAAATCCGTCACCCATTGCGGCAGCGACTGCATGTAATAGGAAGAAGTAATCCAGTTCCCGGTGGTGTCAATCCAGTACGCTGCATTCGCGGAGTGACCTGCGGGAAGAATAGCGCCTCTGTCTTTAAGCGCGATGCCGAGGACCTTGCTTTTCATCTTTGATGAGATGCGAAGTTCATCAGTAATTGTTGTTGTTAAAATATTTCGAGGAGACATTTTGCTTTTTCCGCCAACTCCTGTCACCGTGGAGTCGGAAACGCAGTATATCGTTTTTCCTGCTGAATGTTCAAACCATTCATTGCTCACGATGCCGTGTATGGAAGGAGTAGTGCCGGTGTAAACCGAAGCGTGACCGGGACCGGTGTATGTGGGAATATAATTGTAATGAACATTGCTGCACAGAAAACCTTCTTCCATCATCCGCCTGAAACCGGTTGAAGAATATTTATCCCGATAGCGGAAAAGAAAATCATAGCGCATCTGGTCAACAATTATTCCCACAACGAGTTTGGGCTTGTTGATGTGCTGCTGCTTGGTTTCACTTCTTTCCTGAGCACGGACAAATGAAGAAAGCAAGAGAAGAAAAGCAAGCAGAAAGCGACTCATAAAAGTTTTAGATTTGAAGTTTGAAGTCAGGTGGAAGTTCTTGAGCTGCTTGCAAAAAGTCCTGCAAATGTAATTAGCCCGTTGATGGGAAGTATCTCGAATCCTATTTGATAACCGGAAAAAATATCCGGTGAGTAAAGTTTAAGCAAATAGGTGAGGGCAGGAGCGATAATGCAGATGATGGGGACAAACTTCGGCTCAGGATTTTTCTTTGTCAGAATTCCGAAAGCAAAAAGCCCGAGCAGCGGACCATAGGTGTAACCGGCAATTTCAAGAACCAAATCAATCACCGCTGTTTTGTTTATGATTTTAAAAAGCAGGATGATGAGAAAGAAAATCACCGCAACCGTAAGATGAACAATTTTTCTTTTTCTTTTTTTTACTTCTTCGCTCCACTCGCTGCGGTTGTTGAAGTTGAGAATGTCAATGCAGAAAGATGAAGTGAGCGCTGTCATGGCTCCGTCTGCGCTGGGGAACAACGCAGAAATTAAACCGATGATGAAAATTAATCCTGCAACGGGAGGAAGATATTGAAGAGCAACAATCGGGAACGTGTCATCGCTTTGTGCTGAAAGAGTGATTCCTTTTTGTGCGGCATAAACATAAAGCGCTCCGCCAAGAATGAGGAAAAGCAAATTCACCACAAGCAGAATTCCGCTGAAGGTAAACATGTTTTGCTGTGCCTTGCCAAGCGTACGTATGCTGATGTTTTTCTGCATCATCTCCTGGTCGAGACCTGTCATGGCAATGGTGATGAATGCACCACTGATAATCTGCTTCATAAAAAACGCAGGCGACTTGAAATCGAGATTAAACAGTTGCGTGTAGCCGCCTTCATTCAGTGATTGCATTAATCCGTTGAAAGAAAAACCAAGTTCGTTTTTTATAAGAACAATTGTAACCACGAGAGCAAGAATCATAAATGTTGTTTGCAGTGTGTCGGTCCAGACAATTGTTTTCACTCCGCCCTGAAAAGTGTACAGTAAAATCATAAGCAGAATGACGAACGTGGTGATGAAAAAATTAATTCCCATTTCATCGAGCAAAAATTTCTGGAGAACGTAAAGCACAAGATAAATCCTTAGTGCTGCTCCAAATGTTCGGGAGAGAATGAAAAACGAAGCACCTGTCTTGTAAGCGGTTTTGCCGAACCGGCTTTGTAGATAAGTGTAAATGGATGTCACATTCATTTTGTAATACAACGGCATGAGTACCGTAGCGACAACAATGTACCCGATGAGGTAGCCGATGACAATCTGCAAATAGAAAAAATGATTTGCCATCACTTTGCCGGGAACGCTCATGAAAGTGATGCCGCTGAGCGAAGTGCCAATCATTCCATAAGCAACCAGCAGCCAATGAGAATTTTTTTTGCCGATAAAAAATGATTCGTTGCCCGCCCCGCGCGAAGTGTAAAAAGCGATGACAAGCAGCGCAATGAAATAGATTACGACAACAACGAGAATGAATTCGCGGGACATGAAAAAGTTATATGTTATATGTTATTTGTTATACGGCATTTTCGTTATCATATCCAGTCGTATAACTTATTACCTATAACGATTTTCAATTTGTTTAAATGCTTCAGGTAACGATGAAATGATATCTGATGCTGCCATACTCTCCATCGAAAATATTTCCGCTGCAAAATCTCCGGCAAGTCCGTGAAGATAAACTCCGGCAATGCACGCGTTAAGTGGTGACAAACCTCTTGCTAACAGCGCCCCGATAATTCCGGACAGCACATCTCCGCTTCCGCCTTTCGCCATTCCGGGATTTCCCGTGCTGTTGAAATATGCATCTCCGTCCGGAGTCGCAATGCATGTGTGCGCGCCTTTCAATACAACAATCACATTATATTTTTTTGAGAATGATTTAAGCAATTCAAATTTTTGAAAATCATTTTTTGATTTTCCGGCAAGGCGCGTGAACTCTCCCGGATGCGGAGTGAGTATTGTATTGACAGGTAATTTTTTCAGCAGCGATTTATTTTCAGAAATAATATTCAGCGCATCAGCATCGAGCAATAGAGGGACTTTTATTCCAGGCAAATAATAGTTAAGCCATCGCACCGTGCCTTTATCTTTTCCTAACCCCGGACCGATGACTACAGATGTGAATTTTTTTTCAGGCAACGGACCGCAAATATATTTTTCCGCCCTTGCAACAACAGCCATTGCTTCCGGAACAGAGCGCTGCATAATCGTATATCCGCATTTGGGAATGAATGCAGTGATAAGTCCTGCTCCGGAATGAAGAGCAGCCCTCGTACACAATACTGCCGCGCCCATCATCCCAAAACTTCCTGCGGCTATCAGCGCATGTCCATACATTCCTTTGTGGCTGAACTTTTTTCTCGCAGGGAGAAGCGATGCGGCAGTTTTCTTTTCGATGAAAAAATATTGCGTGTTAAATGAGTCAATAAACTTTTTGTCAAGACCAATATCAAGTACATGCCAGTTACCGACATACTTTTCATTTTCCGGAAAGAGAAAGGCAAGTTTGGGAACCTGAAAACTTAGCGTGTGAGTTGCGTGAACGACTGTTTTATGCGAAGTATGTACGTCAGCAAACAATCCGGACGGCATATCAATGGCAATAACTTTTGCCTGCGATTTATTAATGTGCACTATCACTTTCGCAACAAGCCCTTCCGGTTTACGGCTGATGCCTGTTCCGAAAATTGCATCAATGACAATGTTATTTTTATTCAGCCGGGGAAGTTGCTTAACAGATTTAATTTCAATAATTGATTCACGTGAAAGTTTTGCAAGACGGGTTTTATTCTGCAGGAAATCTTTTGTCGGTTGATTGCCGAGAGGAATGATGAATACGGTGACAGAAATGTTTTTCTTCAGCAGTATTCTTGCTATGGCGAGTCCGTCACCTCCGTTGTTGCCGGTGCCGGAGAAAATTTTGACCTCACCTTTAATTTTTCTTGACAACAACCACTTTAAGCAGGCAGCGGCAGCGCGTTCCATCAAATCAATTGAAGCGATGGGTTCGTGTTCAATCGTGTAGCGGTCGGCTGCACGGATTTGCTCAGCGGATAAAATATTCATCGCTGAAAAGTGAAAGTGTTTTTGCTTCTTCTTTCTTTTTGCCATTCATCAGGATGACATTCGTTGCCTGCCCGTCAAAGAATTTTTTCAGGCGGCTTCCGTCTCCGTGAAGAGTGAAAATGGTTTTCGCTTTCACATGTGAAATAAGAGTGTGCAGTTCTTTCCAATCGGCATGGTCGCTGATGGTGAGCGTGAAATCATTTCCACGGTAAAATTGTTTCCAGCCAGTGGCGAATGTTTTCAGAAATGTTTTATTCGACAGATACTTATTATAAACCGAAGGCGGCACAATGTAAACAATATCGGTGCTGTCGCGCAAAAGTTTCTGCGAAAAAAAATCCCACCCGCCCAGAGAATAACTAAACGATTCATAAATGCGGTGAAACGGAACAGCGTTGGAGTGAACAATCACTTTTTTTTCAGGGCAGTGTTTGGTAACCAATTGCGTCACTCGCTGGGCTTTGCCGAGGGAATAAGCACCGATTAAAATATTCATTCCCTTCATTTCATTCAGCTTGCTTATTTCTTCCCCGGGTTCAGGATGTGAATAGGAAGGGCTGGCGAATGTCGTTTCCATGTAGAGAACATCAGCGCTGACAAACTCAAATGCTTCGCACGAGTTATCATCTGTCAGTTTGAAGTCTCCTGTGTAGAGATATTTCACTCTGTTGTGTTCCATCAACACCTGCGCACTGCCAAGAATGTGTCCGGCAGGATAGAGCGTTAAACTCACATTACCAAGCTGAAATGTTTTGCCAAATTCTGTCACGTGATAAACACCGGAATTTTTATTTCCGAATTTCAATTTCATGAATTCAGAAGTGGGCGCAGTACAATAAACATTTTTGTTTCCTCTTACCGCATGGTCGGAGTGTGCGTGAGTAATGACAGCGTGATTTACCACGAGCTTCGGGTCAAGATAAAAACCTCCGGCTTCGCAGTACAGCCCTCGTGTTGTAATTTTTAAAAACTCCTGGTTCATGACTTAATTATACACTGAAAACATTTCATGCAATTTCAGCACCTGCGGAATCACCAGCGTGCTGTCATCGTTGATGATTAAATAATCAGAATATTTTCTCCGTTCATCATCGCTCCATTGGTTTTTCATCACGGCAAGAATTTTTTCTCTGGATGAATTATCCCGCATTATCACTCGTTTAATTCTTATTTCTTCAGGGGATGTAACAAAAATAATTTTATCCAGCCCTGAATTGCTTCCGCTTTCAAAAAGTATTGCTGCCTCTTTGATAATATATTTTGCGTTTTGGTTTTGTTCAAGCCAGTGCTCAAAATGATCCTTCACCGCGGGATGAATTATTGCATTAAGCACAGCAAGCTTTTCTTTATCACCAAAAACAATTTTCGCAAGAGTAGTTCGGTTCAGTGATTCATCGGCATTAAAAAAATCCTTGCCGAAAGTGTTTCTGATTTTTGTTATTATAGCTGCATTATTTTCTGTCAGCAATCTTGCTTCGTTGTCGGCATCAAAAACCGGAACGCCAAGCTGGCGGAAAAAAGTTGCGACTACGGTCTTGCCGCTGCCTATTCCACCTGTCAGCCCGACTTTCAGCATTTATTTTTTCAGAATGAAATCCACCTTCAGCGGCTGCCACGCAACGGAGCGGACAAAAGCAGGTGAAGAAACGACCTGCACATCCAATTTATCTCCGTTACCTGAGGAAGATTCAGAAGCGTCCGCGATGACGGAGAACATGTCGGGCTTCACCTTGTCATACATACTGAGCGCGACAAGATATTTTGCGGTTACGCGGTCGGGAAAAATTTTCACCTGTAATCCCTTAGGTACGTTTACTAAACTCACCGGAACAGATACGGTTCCCTCAGTAAATTTTTCAACTTCGAGTTCGAGTTCCGCTTCATTCACACTCAGTGTTGTGCCGGGCGGAGCAATCAACTTAATATTTCTTTTCAGAGATGAACGGAGTTTCTGTGCTGCAATTCTTTCTGTTTCAATCCAGTTGATTCTTCCGATTTGTGATTGCGGCATGGTGACCGTAACACTGTCCGGATTAATTTTCACAGGCGACACGGCATCAAACTGTTTTTCAAATGTCACCTCAAGATTTACTCTCACTGGCAGCTTGATATTTATTGAAGTGCTTATATCAAACAAAATAGAATCAGGCATGATGGAAGCTATTTCCACATCGGTTCCCAATTGCTGAATAAAATTCTGCGCCAGCATTTCAGATGAAATACTTTTAACACCCGATTCAATTCCTGTCAGCGACAGCACATCAATACTCAGCACATTATCCTCTGCTGAAGAACTCATGGAGATAAGCCGGTAGCCGCTGGTCTTTACATTGAGGGAAAGTTTTTTCGGCAGCTCATTCGTCACAATCATGTTCGGAGGAAAATTTTCATAAGTAACACTGACTTCATACGTTGAAGAATAATCCTTCGTGAGCGCAAGCAGCAACCAGAACATCGAGGCAATGACAAAGCAGATGAAAAAAACATACACCTTCCTGTTTTTCCTGAATTGCGTTGCTAAACGCCTGAGAAGATTCATGGATGGAAAAGTTATCAGTTATCGGTTATCCGTCAGGTGCGGAGAAGGCAACCGCTGGCGGAGCAGGAATTACTTCTGCGCGTTCAGCGCCTTGGTGGCGTCAACAGCAACAGAATTTTTTTCGATTCGGACTTTAACGTTGGTGTCAATTTCAATAAGGAAAGTGGTGGCATCAACATCAATAATTTTTCCGTGTATGCCTCCGATGGTCACAACCTTGTCGCCTTTCTTAACTGTGTCGCGGAATGTGCGCTCCACTTTTGCCTTACGCATTTGCGGACGTATCATAAAAAAATAAAATACAACGATGATGAGTACAAGAAAGACAAGATTCATCATGCCTCCGCCTGAAGATTGTCCCTGCAATAAAATGTTGAGTGTGTTCATGGGGTGTTTGTTAAGGAGTAAAAATTATTTCTGTTTAGTCACTTCACCGGTAATGCGAATCACTTTTGAATTCGGAATGGTGTTGGCTACAATAGTAACGGTTTTATCCTGATGCCCGTCTTTACCGCTGCTGTCGAAAATCACATTGACGACTCCGCTTTTCCCGGGAGGCACGGGCTCTTTCGAATATTCCGGTACAGTACATCCGCAGCTTCCTGCTGCATTGGTGATAAGCAAATCCGCATTGCCGGTGTTCGTGAACTGGAACGAATAGGAAACCTTTTCCCCTTCCACGATTGTACCGAAATCATGAGTTTCGGTTTT